>CAYOZZ010000081.1:0-5585 GCA_964408535.1 uncultured Bacteroidales bacterium
AACGGTGTTGAGGAGATTATCGAAATAGATCTTAACGATGAAGAACTCGAATTGCTGAGAATTTCTTCAGGTCACGTTAAAGATGTTATGAAGGTTTTTGATGATATGAAACTTTTCTAAAAGGATTAATCTCGTTAGTAAAAACCGGGGAATGGCAGGCATGGCTTGCTATTCCCATTTTTTTTTCCCGAATTATTCAATGGCATAATTGAAAAGAGTTAAAAAAGGATTCAAATTCAAGAAAGGTAACACAAAACCGTAGCTTTACCTGCTAATCCGCTAATTAAATAATTTCTGTCATATCTTCTTGAAAATTCTTTCTTTACCCTAAATCTATGGTTTCGTAAAATCCGCTTATCAAAACTTTGCATTTCTTTTGTTTATTCTTTTTAATAATTTGCCTCATAAATATAGATGTTTTGCAAGATTTGATTATGATTTAATAAATTTGTATTGTCCGGTAATCGATATTAACAAAAAGGTCGTGATTATTATTTTCACGACCTTTTTATTAAGATTTTATACTATATCTATTTATTGTAATGGCTCCACAGTAAAAGTAATGCCCGATTGAAGAAGCATTGGTAAAAGATTTACGGGTAACGGACCATTTTGGTCACCGTATAATCTCATATAGAAATCTTTTTTATTCAGATAACTCAGAATATTTACCGTTTCGAGATTAAAAGTAATACTTGTTGAGCCGTTGGCAATTGTTCCGGTTGATGCAAGAAGAGTTTCTTCCGCAAAATTTGAAGTTTCAGAAACAGTAACACGCATAGAGTTAACAAAATCAAAATTAACACCCTCAGCAGGGTTTACAAGTGAAATGGTTATGGCTGTAAACTCGCCGTCGGAAATAAGGCCTGCAGAAATTCCGTTTGCTTCAAATATACTGTCAAGATTAACACTTATATGAAACTCTGAAAAAATCTGTTCATCAACAATGCCTTTCGTTGATTTGAAATCATTTGAATCCAGAACAAAATACTGGTCGGGAAGGTTCATCGAAACGTCAAATGCTGATACATTATTAACCTCATCTTTAACTTTATCACACGACTGTGTAAGAAAAAGGAATGGCAATGTTGTAATCAGAACTGCAAATAATAATGTTTTGTTTTTCATTTTGTATAAGTTTTAAAGTTAATAATATTTTAAATGTATATTAAAAGAACGTTCTAAAAGTGGAGCAAATTAACGAAAATATTTAAATTTTACCAAAATTAATAGTAGTTAATTACCGAAAAAAATTATATTTATATAATACACTTATTTGTTCAGACCGATTTTCTTTGTTTCTCAGTTGAATTTTCATTATTTGTTTTTCGTTTGTTTCTATGATTTAAAAGTTTTTAATGTAAGCAACTTTTTAATAAAGTTGTGAGTCATAATTTATTTATAATTTTGCAAATTATGGATTTTTTTAATGGTTTAGATGTTGATAATACTATACTTATTGGGGGTGTGTACTTTTTTCTGGCTTCTTCCGTCGCAAAACTTGGAACAACGCGGGAGGTTGGAGGTAAAAAGACATTGTTATACAGTTTATTGTTAACACCGCTTTTCGGTTTGTACTATGTATATAATTCTCCTGCAAAAGACACATTGGAAATTGTTCATTATCGTTGCCCTGAGTGTGGGCTTGAACATACTGACGGTCATAGATATTGTCCGAACTGTAAAAAAGACGGAAAGAAAATAAGATTGCGAAAAATATATATGAGAACGTATTAATATTTTATCGGGAAATGCTAATATTCAAAAATAAGATATTAATGAAAAAACATAAATATAAATGAAACCTTTTTTTAAAAAATAAGTTAAGGTCAATAAATTTTAAATTAAAATAACATAAAAAAACAGGAAATCATGAAGAGACGAAATCTATTTTTAGTGAGTTTAGTTATTCTTTTTGCAACAACCCTCACTGACCTGAAAGCACAGATTCAATCAACAACAGGTGGAGGAGCCTGGAATGATACATTAACTTGGGAAGGCTGGAAAATTCCGGGTCCGACAGACGATGTTTTAATAAACGGTCCGGTTGATGTTACGGGTGCCGAATGTAAGAATCTTCAGGTGCAACCTACCGGTATTTTGCAAAATCGTAGTTATACAAACTACACATTAAGGGTTCATGGGTCAATTACAAATAACGGAATAATCAGGAACTATCCTGATAGACATAATCTTTATTTGACAGTTGACGGTGATCTTTTTAATAACGGAGAATGGTCAAACAGCTATACATATTTAACAGGTAGTACAGACCAAAATTTAGCTTTTACATCTGAGTTTTCGGGATACAGGCTTGAAGATGCAGATCCTGAAAGTGCCGTTATTGCCAGTACTGATCTGACTTTCAAAGGAACAAAGATTGATCTTAAGGGTGGTACTATTGCACTTTCTCAGGGAAGTAAGTTGTATATAAACGGTGAATGGCTCTATAATGGAAATGTTGTAGGTAATGGAAGTGAGATATACCTTCTTAATAATGCTTTTCTGGAAAGAGTTACTCTTGACAATGTATTTGTGAAAGGTGTTATAAATGTTTTCAGCAGTGTTGCAATGGAGGAGGAATCAGTAATTGATCTTAATCAATAAAATGATATAACATACAATTAAGAAAAGGCTGCCTGAAAAGGCGGCCTTTTTATTTTTTGTAAAACAGCCTTCCTGTTATAAGTAAACCTGCAAAAACGAAAACAGCAAATACAAGACTGCTGACAGCAAGTTGCATTCCTCCTGAAATGATATGCCCGCTTGTACACCCGCCCGCCATTCTTGCTCCGAAAATAAGTATGAAACCGCCAAAAAATGACCAGAATACTCTTTTTACTGTTTCTGAGCCTTTGTACTTCTCCCAGTTTGAATGAATAAGGGTTAGCTTGAAATCTTTCCGTATCAGCGAAAATATAAGCCCTGCAAGAAAGGAGCCTGAAAGAAATATTAATTCCCAACTGCCCGGAGTCGTGATTTTTTTAAAATATTCATTTTGTGTTGTGCCTGATAAAAGGTCACCAAGGTATGGATATGTCGTTGATGCACCAATGGGACGGTTTGTAGTTGCAGTAAGAAAAACAATGGCATTTAAAACAGCTAAACCGATTCCTGCATAAAGCCATTTATTATCTTTGTCACTATCCTTTTTATGAATCAGGAAGGCTATGCCGATAAAAAGTCCACCTGACAAAAACATTAAGAAATAAAATACAAAGTTGTAATCGCCGGTTATTGAGGCTAATGAAATTTTCCCAAGGTCAGGACCAAGTATCCCTTGGATGGCAGGCAGTGAAACAGTATAAACCAATCCTCCGAGCAATCCTCCTGCAATTCCAATTAAAGCATCAAGTGAACCCTCACCAAGTGATACTGCCAGCGTGCCGGGACAGTAACCGAGTATTGCCATTCCTGCACCAAATATCAGACCTCCAATTACAATACCTCCGAGGATAAATGGTTTTACGTGAAAGGACGCAAGTCCCATACTTATTTCCAAATTTAAAATAATAGCACCAACTCCGATTGCTACGGCGATTGCTTTGGCCACTGTGAGGTTTTCAAGGGTTGCCATTCCGCTTATAACGTTGTATCTGTTTAGTCTTGCATAATTCAGTAATGCACCGAATAGAAATCCGAAAATTAAAATTTGTATGATCATAGTTTTATGTTTTAGATATTATTTAATTCTGATTTATTTTCTCTTTTGCAGGGATTTTGCTCATAACCCTTTCAGCCATTGCAGTAATTGACAAAGACGGATTTACACCCGGATTTGCAGAAATTGCAGATCCGTCGCAGACAAACATATTCTCATATCCGAATACTTTCTGATTCAAGTCAATAACTCCTGTGCCGGGGGAGGACCCGATAACAGCTCCACCGAGAATATGGGCAGTTGACGGAGCTCCTGTCAGAGCTTCAGTTAAAAATGAATACTCATTACCATTGACAAATTTTGATGTTCTTTCAGCCAGCTCCTTTGCAAGAGGTATGAAAGGTGTTGGCTTTTTGCCTTGTGAAACTGATGATGTCATCCCGAAAAATCCTGTTTTAAAGCGCAATGTGCTGTCGAGATGCTGCATAAATAGCAAAATCATTGTCTTGCGCGAATAATTTTTTGTAAAATAAAGTCTTAACCAGTCATTTGGATGGGTGAAAAGTTTTATTAATAATTTCCAAAGACGAATGAAGATATTACTTCCGAAAACCAATGGCAGTGAAGAGGCTCTCCAGAATCCCGAACCTTCACCATACCTGACAGCTTCAAGGTGTCCATCCTCGTTGGGGGGAAATATTGAACCTATTGCAATTCCCTTTGAGAAATCCACATCCTTTTTCCGTGAAACGACAAAAATCAAACTTTCATTATTTGTTCTTATGTGGTCACCAACAGCTTCCGGCAGGTTTGGAAGATACTTTTTCTTCTTCATATTGAGTAAAAGTTTTACGGTACCAAAGACTCCACCTGAGAAGATTACACCTTTTGTTTTTACGGTTTTTATATCCTTTTTCAGAAAAGAGGTTGAGTTTCTGAAAGTTATATAATATCCACCTGAACCATCTCCGGATGCAACAGGTGCAACAACTGTGACTTTCTTTTCTGCCAGAATTTTTGCACCTCGTTTTTGGGCAAGATAGAGATAGTTTTTATCAAGTGAATTTTTTGCATTGTTTGGGCATCCTGTCATACATTGCCCGCAAAAAACACAACCTGTTCTCGCCGGACCTTCACCGTTAAAGTATGGATCAGGAACCTCCTCTTCATCTTTCCCATTACCTTTGCCAAAGAAAACCGAAACATTCGGAGCCTTAAATTCACTATCTTTACCAAGACTTTTTGCAACATCCAGCAGGGCAAGGTCGGCATCGAAAAACCTGGGGCTTTTTGCCACACCAAGCATACGTTCGGCCTCTTTGTAGTGTGGCTCCAGTTCTTTTTCCCAGTCGGCAAGTCCTGCCCAACTGCCGCTTTTAAAAAATTGAACTGCCGGTCTCGGAAGCGTATTGGCATATACAAGTGAACCCCCACCAACACCTACACCACTTAAAGCCCCTACATGCCTGAATAATGTAATCCTGAAAAACCCTTTTAGTCCCAAAGCAGGTAACCATAGCCATTTCCTCAGGTTCCAGTTGGTTTTCGGAAAGTCACTTCCTTTCCACCATTTTCCTTTTTCAATGACGAGAACCTTGTAGCCTTTTTCAGATAATCGTAATGCTGAAACCGAGCCCCCGAAACCGGAACCTATTACAACATAGTCGTACTCTTCTGAAAACGTTTCGTCCATAGCTACAGCTTAATATGTTTTCTCAAATCAAAGGGATTTGAAACACTGTTTCTTTACTTTTTCGGATTACTCTTTCTAATCATCATTTCCAGCATATCCCACATCTCTTTCGGCAGTTGTTGCAGCATATTGAATTGCCCGGCACCCTGAAGCCATTCACCGCCGTCAATTGTTATGACCTCTCCGTTAATATATGCTGAAAAATCTGAGATTAGAAATGCTGCAAGGTTTGCCAACTCCTGGTGTTCACCGACTCTGCGAAGGGGAACCTTTTTTGTAAAGTCAAATTTT
>CAYOZZ010000082.1:0-3561 GCA_964408535.1 uncultured Bacteroidales bacterium
TAAGATAGGGTAAGGTGAATCCTTATAAATTGGTTTTGGTTAATAATTAGGTTTATTCTTTTCTTTTTAATCACCTTACTTAAGCAGGCAGGAGTGGTTAACCTGCCTGCGCTTTTTTTATGTAAATCCTTCTTCACTTTCAATAAATACTCTATCTTTGGCCTTACTAAGTTTTTATTTAATATGACAATTTGTAACGACTTGATATTTAGACGCTTTATATATTTACTATATCCTTTTTATCTTTTATCATCAGGCAGCTTACTTTCCCAAAACTCCGACATATTGCAAAATTATTGGGAAAACCCGGAAATCCACAGAATTAATGCCGAACCTCCGCATTCAACTTTTTATCCGTTTAAAAATATTGAAGATGCTTTAAAAAATGACAAATCAAAATCACCCTTCATTAAAATCCTTAACGGAAAATGGAAATTCAACTTTGTCACAAAACCGGATGACCGGCCAAAGGAATTTTTTAAAACAGATTTTGATGACTCCTCCTGGGATGAGATTGATGTCCCCGCTAACTGGGAATTGAAAGGATATGGTGTGCCGATTTATACCGATGTTGATTACCCCTTTCCTTCAAATCCGCCATTTATTCCGCATGATTATAATCCGGTTGGCTCTTACAGAAAGGTTTTTAATCTCCCCGACAGTTGGGAAGGCAGGGATATTTACATTCATTTTGGCGGTGTACGTTCGGCATTTTATTTTTGGATAAACAACAGACTGACAGGTTATAGCCAGGATAGTAAAACTCCGGTAGAGTTTAACATTACCGGCTTGACAATGAAAGGAAAGAATACCATTGCTTTGGAGGTTTACCGCTGGAGCGACGGTAGCTATCTCGAAGATCAGGACTACTGGAAAATAAGCGGAATAGAACGTGATGTCTTTTTATATTCGGTACCGAAGACAGCCATTGAAGATTTTTCTGTAGTTGCAGGCCTTGATGACTATTACTACAATGGAATATTTAAACTCAATATCAGACTTAAAAATAATTCCGGACAGGAAATTTCAAATTATAAAATAAACTATGACCTTTTTGAAATAGAAAAAAATAGCAGGAATGGGAGACCGGCCAAAAGAATTTCACATAATTCGTACAGAATTACCTTTCAGAAAGGAGAAAAGAGAATAATAACCTTTGATGATGAGATTCACGCTGTAAAAAAATGGTCAGCCGAAAAACCTGCTCTTTATAACCTCGTCATCTATATTTTGGACGAAAAAGATAAAGTTGTTGAGGCTGCGGGCGCAAAAGTGGGCTTTCGCACGGTTGAAGTTAAAAACAGCCGGCTGCTTATCAATGGTGTTCCCGTTACAATTCGCGGAGTTAACAGGCATGAGCACGATATGATTAACGGACGGGTAATAACCGAAGAGTCAATGATTACCGATATAAAACTTATGAAAAAGTTTAATATCAATGCGGTCAGATGCAGTCACTATCCAAACAGGCCGGAATGGTATGAACTGTGCGACAAATACGGGCTTTATGTAATTGATGAAGCGAATATTGAAGCACATGGCAGCGACCCTTACAATCCGGAAAAAACTCTTGCAGACAAGCCTGAGTGGAATCTTGCATTTATGGAGCGGACGAAGGCTATGGTTGAACGTGACAAAAATCATCCCTGTATCATAACCTGGTCACTTGGAAATGAAACGGGTTACGGACAAAACTTCAGAGACACTTATAATTATATAAAGAAGGCTGACCCTACAAGAGTTGTTCAGAGTGAAGATGCCGGATTAGACGGCCTTACGGATATTTACTGCCCGATGTATAAAACAATTGATTTTATTGAGGATTATGCTGTGTCGGGCAACAAGAAACCCCTGATACTTTGTGAATATGCTCATGCAATGGGTAACAGTGTCGGAAATTTACAGGACTACTGGGACATTATCTATAAATATCCGAACCTACAGGGAGGTTTTATCTGGGACTGGGTTGATCAGACATTTCTGAAATATGACGATGACAGCGAGAAGTACTGGGCATACGGTGGTGATATGGGCTATTCGGGCATTCCTAACGATTCAAACTTTTGTGCTAACGGTCTGGTCGCCGCCGACCGGACGCTTCATCCTCATATATGGGAAGTTAGAAAGGTTTATCAACCTGTAGAATTCAGTTTTATTGATTTTGATTCCGGCATTGTTCAAATCATTAACAGGTATGATTTTACAAACCTGAATGAATTGGATTTCACATGGGAAGTGATGACTGATGGTGACATAATCTTTTCAGGCAGGATACCAAACTTTGACCTTGCTCCACACGATACATTATTATTAAATATTAATATTCCGGAATTTGAAAAAAAATGGGGAAGCCAATATTTTCTGACCGTTAAAGCATACTCTAATACGGTTAACGGATTGGTCCCGAATGGCCATCTTGTGGCATGGGCACAAACACAATGTCCTGTGCGAAGTTATATGTCAGGTACCGGGACGCATCCGGTTGTTAAAAATAAAATATTCAACGACCTCGGTAATCTGCCTGAGCTGACAACGGAATGGAGCGCTAATTTGCTTTCAATAAAAGGGAAAAACTTTGAAATAGTTTTTGACACACTTACGGGAATTATGACATCATATAAATTTGAAGGAAAAGAATTACTTCTTTCGGGACTTCGTCCCAACTTTTGGAGACCACCCACTGACAATGATCTTGGAAACGGAATGCCCGGAAGGTGTGAGATATGGAAAGATGTTTCATTTATTATGAAAAAAAACAGGGTTGCACTGCTAAAATCCAAAAAAAACATCAATTTTGTAACTGAATTTCAGCATATGCGGTCAGGGATGATGATAAGTGTAAACTATTTGGTTTTCAGGAACGGGGCTATCAAAGTCTCTCTGAATCTGTGGGGTGACACACGCGGCTTACCAGAACTTCCCCGTTTTGGAATGCAAATGCTGCTTCCTTCTGAATTTGACAGTATCAGCTGGTTCGGCAGGGGCCCGCAGGAGAGCTACTGGGACAGAAAAACGGGAGCAGCAATTGATCTGTACAAAGGAACGGCCTGGGAGCAATATCACAGATACGTCAGGCCTCAGGAAAACGGTAATAAAACCGATGTCAGGTGGTTTGCTGTCTATAACAAAACCGGAACCGGTTTAATGGCTGCCGGCGATTCGGTGATCAGCACCGAGGTTTACAATTATTACCAAAGCGACCTTGATCATCCGGGTAAAAATGCACCCCAACGGCATTGTAACGATATAAAAAAGAAAAGTCTCGTAACCTGGAATATTGATTATCAGCAAATGGGCGTTGGCGGAGATAACAGTTGGGGAGCACATACACACATAAAATATACATTACCGGCCAGGAATTATTTCTTTGAATTTACTCTTGTGCCGTTTTCAAAAAACACGGAACAACCTGTAAAACTCAGTAAATATGTTTATTAAAAAGCACGCATTATTATTTTTTTTATTCGCACTGTTGTCTCTGCAACCAGTTTTTGTCAACGGGCAATACATTAGCGGCTATTACAAAGATATCAAAGGTGAAATACTGAGATATGAATGCCA
>CAYOZZ010000083.1:0-5514 GCA_964408535.1 uncultured Bacteroidales bacterium
ACAAGAAGGTTCTTTAAAATAAACTGATAAATCAGTATTATTTCGGGGTGTAGCGCTCCCGATAGTTATCGGGACGGTTAGCGCGCACGTACGTTAAGTAGAAAAGCAACAAGAAGGTTCTTTAAAATAAGCTGATAAATCAGTATTATTTCGGGGTGTAGCGCAGCCCGGTTAGCGCGCGTCGTTCGGGACGACGAGGTCGGAGGTTCGAATCCTCTCACCCCGACATTTTTTCAGATTACTATTTCCATTGCCTCTTTAGCTCAGTTGGTAGAGCGGCTCACTCGTAATGAGCAGGTCGCCGGTTCAAGTCCGGCAGGAGGCTCTTTATTTTTTTGTTTTGCATGTTATCTTAATAACTCTCTGACATTTAGTGCCTTAATTCCAGGCCAATGCCTTCTCAAAATCCTCTATCAGCAGATCAGGATTTTCAAGGCCTGTATAAACCCGGATCATATTCACAGGGAAATGCGGAGTACGCTCAACAGCCGGATCATAAGTTGTGATTGCAGGAAATACCAGTGACTCGTAACCACCCCAGGAGACGGCAAGTTTGAAGTAATTAAGATTCTCACATACACGTTTTACCTCTGTGACGCCGGCATTTTTCAGAAAAACGGAAAACAGTCCCGAGCTGTTTCTCATTTGTTTTGTTGCCAGGTCATACTGAGGGTGGGAGGGATGGTGGGGATAGATGATTTTTTCGACTCTATGGTGATTTTCCAGAAAATCAATCACCTTATGAGCGTTGTCGCTACTCTTGTCAAGTCTCAACTCAAGCGTTCGCAAACCCCGGATCATAAGCCAGGCATTGAAAGGGGAGATTATCCCTCCGAAGGTCATAAACTCATTACTGAATATTTTTCGAATCATTTCAGTATTACTGCAAATCACACCTGCAACAACATCGCTGTGTCCGGTCAGGTATTTTGAAGCCGAATGAACTACAATATCAATTCCGTATTCAACCGGATTCTGATATAATGGAGTACTGAAACTGTTATCAATGATTGTAGTGATTTTGTTTTCATTGGCAAGATTCGCAACCTTTTTTAAGTCCTGAAGCTCAAATGTCCATGAGTTTGGCGATTCAAGATAAAACAGTTTGGTATTCGGTTTTAAGGCGGATTTGAAATTTTCGATATCCGTTCCGTCAATAAAAGAGGTTTCTATCCCGAATTTTTTCAGAATATTTGAAAAAAAGTGATATGTCCAGCTATACGGTTTATTTACGCATATTACGTGGTCGTTTTGATTAAGGTTTGCAATCACCGATGTTGTTATTGCAGCAACACCGCTTGCGGTTACAAGGCAGTCGTCAGTCTTTTCAAGTGCTGCAAGCTTTTTTCGTAAAATTTCAATGGTCGGGTTATTGCCGCGGGTATATACAGGTTCATTAAATTCATTTACAATAGCATTGCGCATCTCTTCTACAGTTGAATAGCAAAAGTTGCTGGTCTGTATTATAGGAGGTGCAACCGCATTGAAATACTTTTCGTGCTCTTCACCCAACCGGTTTATAATTTTTGAAAGCTCCATTTTTACTGAATTTTTGTTAATGCAAAAATAGATAAAGAATGGGAGGTGAAAGCATTCTTGTAAAGAATCTTGAAAAAAGCAATATAAATAAGATTCAGTAGAGATTCTTTATCAACCCGCCTCCATATTCTCAGCACCGGGCAGTCTGCCGACGAGTTTTTGGGGATCGTGGATCAGTACCGGGATATGCTGCGGACAAATCCACATGCTTCTTCCCTGGTAATCAAGTTTAACCAATGGAATTTCGTCTTCCGTTCTTTCGCAAAAAAGGCAATATTTGTCGTTTGTCGAACTCATTTTTTTTATTTTAATGTTATTAAATCATTTTAAATCGGATTTTCTCCGTAATGAAAAACCAAAACAAGGAATAATTGATATTGTTCAGTTGTATTCCGGGAAATTTTAAAACCACAAACCCGAGCGTCTTGATGTTTTTCTTCTTCTGCGCGTAGTTGTTTTAATACCAAGCATCCCGAGTATCCCTCGTGTAAGCTCGCGGGTTATCGTTTTTCCCACCTGGCTGTTCAGTATCTCATCAAAAGTGCTTTTCTCTTTTTTCGTTGTACGTTTTGTAATTACTTTTTCATTTTGCTTCAACAGTTCACGCTGGTTTTGCTCTTCGTGGGCTGACTTTATCTTTTTCGTCAGGATTTCATAAGCACTTTCACGGTCAATCTCTTCGTTATATTCCCGTATAATCTCCGATTTTTTAATTATTGAATCAATCTCATTTTCGGTCAGGACATCCATTCTTGACTGTGGTGCACGTAGCATCGTGTGAACCAAAGGAGTCGGAATACCTTTTTCGTTCAGAGCCGTTATCATTGCCTCGCCGATACCGAGTTTTGTAAAGATGTTTTTTGTGTCGTAAAACTCTGTTATCGGGTAATTTTCGGCTGCCAGTTTTATTGCTTTTCTGTCTTTTGCAGTGAAAGCCCGCAGTGCGTGCTGGATTTTCAGTCCGAGTTGTCCGAGAACATCTTCGGGAATATCAGCAGGATTTTGTGTAACAAAATAGACTCCGACACCTTTAGAACGAATTAGTTTTACGATTGTCTCAATCTGGTCGAGCAGTGCTTTGGATGACTCTTTGAATATCAGGTGTGCTTCATCAATAAATATGACAAGCTCCGGCTGGTCGGAGTCGCCCTTTTCTGGGAATGTAGTGTATATTTCGGCCAGCATTTGCAACATAAACGTTGAGAAGAGTTTCGGCTTATCCTGAATGTCGGTAAGTCTGAGAACAGAAACTATTCCCTTTCCGTTTTCGTCAATTCTGCAAAGGTCTTCAACATCAAAAGAGCGTTCCCCGAAAAAAGTATCCGCACCCTGTTGTTCAAGCTCGACTATCTTTCGCATTATTGCTCCTACAGTTGATGTGGAAATCCTGCCGAAATCGGCTTCAATCTCTTTTTTGCCTTCTTTTGAAATCCATTGCAGGATTTTTTTCAGGTCTTTCAGATCAAGAAGTGGCAAATCCTTATCATCTGCATATTTGAATGCAACGGCGATAACGCCTGACTGCGTGTTGTTTAATTGCAGGATTTTCGACAGCAGTACAGGCCCGAATTCTGTAACCGTCGCCCTGAGTTTAACACCCTTTTCTCCCGAAAGTGAAAGGAATTCAACAGGACTGTCACCCGGCTCAAACGGAAAACCTATCTTTTCGTGACGTTCATCAATTTTAGGGTGGCCGTCGCTCGGAACGGCAATGCCGCTCAGGTCGCCTTTAATATCCATTAAAAGTGACGGAATACCTTTTGCCGACATTTGTTCCGCAAGTATCTGAAGTGTCTTTGTTTTTCCCGAACCTGTTGCACCTGCAATAAGTCCGTGCCTGTTCAGCGTTTTCAGCGGAATTTTAACAAGAGTGCCTGTCTGGCATTCTCCATCCAGCATTGCACCGCCAATGATAATGGAATCACCTTTAAAAGAATAACCTTTTGTTACCTCTTCAATAAATTTTTCTTTGTTTGACATAATCCGGAATTGATATTAAAAAACCACCTGCCGTTAAACCGAATAATTTCAGGAATAACAGGGCAGGTGGCAAAATTAATACTTTTTACTAATGCTTTCTACATTAATCTTCTTTGTTGAAAAAGGCTTTATATGCAAAACCTCCGAGGATGCCGCCGACAATAGGTGCAACCCAGAACAGCCATAGCTGACTTAAAGCCCATCCTCCGGCAAATAATGCAGGGCCGGTACTTCTTGCAGGATTTACCGATGTATTTGTAACGGGAATACTTATAAGATGTATAAGAGTAAGTGCAAGTCCGATTGCAAGTCCTGCAAATCCTATCGGTGCAAGTTTGTCTGTTGCTCCCATAATTATAAACAGGAACATAAATGTAAGAACGATTTCGGTTACGAGAGCAGCCGTCATTGAATATCCTCCGGGCGAATGTTCTCCGTAGCCGTTTGATGCAAATCCT
The DNA here is from genome assembly GCA_964408535.1 of uncultured Bacteroidales bacterium. GTDB lineage: Bacteria > Bacteroidota > Bacteroidia > Bacteroidales > JAADJA01 > JAADJA01. The sequence continues at coordinate 3,978 of CAYOZZ010000083.1, forward strand.
CCGTCGAGAGAAAAGTCGGCGTTTCCGCTTGCAATGATATAAAGAACTCCTGAAGCCACAATGGCACCGAGAACCTGAACGATAATGTAAGGGAACAGGTCTTTTCCGGGGAACCTTCCTCCTGCCCATAGTCCGAATGAGACGGCAGGGTTAAAATGTCCGCCGGATATACCTCCGACAGCGTAAACCATTGTTAGCACTGTTAGTCCGAATGCCAGAGCAACACCGGCAAAGCCAATGCCAAGGCCTGGAAATCCGGCGGCAAGAACAGCACTTCCCGTTCCGCCGAATACAAGCCAGAATGTGCCGAAAAATTCAGCAGCAAGTTTTTTTGTTAAACTCATAATTTAGCCTCCTAATTTTTATTAATAAATGATTTTAATTGGTATTTTATAATATGTATATTTCCCTTTTTTATGACCTCCTTGATACTCATTGCTTCTGAATAATATATAATTTCAAAAATATTACATTGTCAATACTGATATGATGCATAATGGATTGTTCCCGATGCTATTAATACAGAAGAACTCTTTTTACGCAAAGATACCAAAAATGTAGATGTTTGCGTAAGTCACAAAATTTCAGTTTTGGCAAATATAATAAAATTTTGGTTTTTTGATACTAATAAAAGGGATTTGTTGAAAAATGATATATCCGGTTGGGGAAAAAATAAAACCAAGAAGCATAAACCTATTAGCGCCGGGCTATGGTTAGGTTTATGAAGCCGGTATGGTTTTTAGGTTAGGTTTATGGAGTGTGACGTGCCTAACCTTCGGTCTTATCCCATATCGGCTTCCTAACCATAACCCTTAGCCTGCATTAGTGCAAATATTTTATTGCCCCTCTAAATCTCTCCCGAAGTTTCGGGAGAGACTAATGAAAAGACAGTCCGTTTTTAGTTGCTTTCTCGTTATTTCTATCAGCCCCACCTTTGTTCCAAGCTTCCACGCTTGGAAATATATACCCCCCCCCTTCGTGAACCTTTGAGCCTTAGTGTCTTAGTGGCGTTATTAGTCCCGTAACGGATATTTTGTTTTTTTGCCACAACTCCGAAAATTTTCGGAGCAAAGGCACTAAGAAACACAAAAACCCATCACTTAAGATAGTGTAAATTCGTGTAATTCGTGGGCACCGGCTCTTTCGGATTCCAGCGCAAGCACTATCGTCAGTCTTTTGAAAGAACGTTTCTCTATTTCCATACAACTATCTTTCCGCTCAAAACATTAACATCATTGTCAACTCTGTAATAATAAAGTCCGCTGTCCAATCCCCTAAGTTTAACAACCGTTTTTTCGTGCGTTGCTCTTTCGGTTGCAACCGTCTCCCCGAAAATATTCATTATAAGTATATTGCCATTACCTTTCAGCCCTTTTATCTCAAATACGGCGTAATCCTTTGCCGGATTGGGATAAACCTTGAGTGTAACTCCGTTTTTTTCCTGTTCGGGAATGCCAATGCAACTGTAAACCTGTACGAAATAGGGTTGCGACCAGTTGCTTTCGCCGCAGTAGTTGACGGAACGTACAGTAACGGT
>CAYOZZ010000084.1:0-7058 GCA_964408535.1 uncultured Bacteroidales bacterium
AAATATCACATCCGGAAAGAGTGTTGTAACCTGGGATGCAAAAAACCGTTACGGCAATAATGTTACTCCCGGCTTATATTTTGGAGTTATGAAAACAGATTCTGAAACAGAAATAATAAAACTTATAATTCAATAAATGTATTTTTAATTTTAATTTATGACTATGAAAAACTCATTAAAAAATCTAAAACTGCCGGCACTGCTTTTTGTGACAGTTGCTTTTTTCACAAATATTATGAAGGCCGATGAAGTGAAATATGACGACAGTTGGGGAAAACAAGGTTTTTCCGTTACTACCCAAAAATCTTCAGGACTGGAGATTATCTACTCGATTAACTCTTTTTCTTTGAAAAATACTCAGATCAATGGAGAAGCAATGACAAAAATTGAGCTTCCGGGGGTATTATTACCAAATAATGAAGGTGCACCCGACCTCCCGGGAACAGGACGCTATATTGCTATTCCCAATGGTGCAAAAGCATCGGTGAAAGTGGTTGCTACCAGAACCGAAAAATTCACCGGAGTTGAAATAGCTCCGGCACCAAGAATCCCCTGGGATACGGAAGACGGTCCGCTGGACTATAATAAAAATCAGACTATCTATTCTTCAAACAGTCTCTATCCGTCTGACCCGGTTATTCTTTCCGATCCTGATGCCATAAGGGGCGTTGATGTGATAATGCTCGGAATAACACCTTTTCAGTATAATCCTGTTACTAAGGAGCTTATCGTTTACAGGGATATAAAAATAGAAGTTACTTATGAAGGAGGAAACGGTCAGTTTGGTGATAACAGACTTCGCAGCCGCTGGTGGGACCCGCTTCTCGAAGATATGCTGTTGAATAGCGAGTCTTTGACAAAAATTGATTATAACAAGATTTATCAGAATAGCACAAAAGAAACCGGTTGTGAATATCTGATTATCACGGCGAACAACTCCACATATCAGAGTTGGGCCGATTCGATTAAAGAATTCAGAACAAAGCAGGGTATTCTGACAAAGGTTATGACTGTAGATGAGGTCGGTGGAAATAATGTAAATACCATTGAAAGTTTTATTAACGACGCATATAACACCTGGGATATTCCTCCTGCCGCCTGCCTTCTGATAGGTGATTACGGCTCAAACTCCGATGTAAATATTATTGCTCCTATTTGGGATAGCTATTGCGCTTCCGATAACATTTATGCCGACGTAAATAACAATAAAATGCCTGATATCGTTTTTGCAAGAATACCTGCCGGCAACACTTCAGAAGTGGAAATAGAGGTTACCAAATTTTTGAATTACGAAAAAAATCCCCCGACAAGCAGCTATTTTTATAGTCACCCGGTAACGGCACTCGGTTTTCAGACCGAAAGATGGTTTCAGATTTGTTCTGAGGCAGTTGCCGGATTCTGGGAAAATGAGCTTGGTAAAAGCACTGTCAGGATTAATAAAACATATATCGGTAATCCCAATTCCGACCCATGGTCAACGGCAACCAACACAAGTACCGTGGTAAATGTCTTTGGCCCGAACGGACTCGGATATATCCCTTCAACACCTGGACAGGTTAACTGTACCTGGTACGGAAGTGCAAGTGATGTCGTTAATGCTATAAACAGCGGTGCTTTTATGTTACAACATCGTGACCACGGTTCGGAACAGGGTTGGGGCGAACCCTCATTCGGAAGCAGTAATATAAACAGTCTTAACAATACTGACCTTACATTTATCTGGTCGGTTAACTGTCTTACCGGCAAATACAACCTTTCAAGTGACTGTTTTGCCGAAAAATTCTACCAGCGGACATCAGGCGGAAACAATGCCGGTGCACTCGGAATTGTTGCAGCCTCTGAAGTCTCATATTCGTTTGTAAATGATACTTATGTCTGGGGGGCTTATGACAATATGTGGCCCGAATTCCTGCCTACCTACGGCACAACTCCGGATTCAAGGGGAATTTTACCTGCTTTTGCAAATGCTGCCGGAAAATATTTCCTCCAGCAATCAAGCTGGCCATATAATACTGGTAACAAAGAGGTTACATATAATCTTTTTCATATGCTCGGAGGTGCTTTTACAACAGTTTATTCCGAAGTACCTCAATATTTAACCGTGACCCACGAACCTATCTTTTTTGCAGGTTTGGCAACCTTTGAAATAACCGCCGATGAAGGTTCACTGATTGCACTTACGGTGAATGGTGAAATAATCGGAACAGGAGAGGGTACAGGATCACAAATTTCAATCCCTGTCCCGTCATTACAACCCCAGGATTTCATTACGGTAACGGTTACAAAACAAAACTATTACCGCTATGAATCTCAGGTTGAAGTACTTCCTCCGACAGGTCCTTACATTATTAAAGATTCTTATTATATTACGGATGAGGGTGTATTGGTAAACGGAGATATGAATCCCGATGAGAATATTTTACTTACTGTAACATTGAAAAATATTGGTGTGGAGCTTGCTGAAAATGTAACGGCTACATTATCAACTGAGGATAGTTATGTTACGATAACCGATGACAATGAGGTTGCGGGAAATATTTCCTCAGGCTCCATGGTAACAATCGAAAACGGGTTTGCGTGGTATGTTCATAACGATATTCCCGATATGCATCCGGTTCTTTTTACATTAACATCAACAGACGGAACAAATACCTGGGAGACCCAGTTCAGTGTAAACGCCTATTCACCGGTACTCGAAACAGGTGATTTTACAATTGATGATTCAGACGGGAACAACAACGGAAGAATTGACCCGGGAGAAACAGCAATTGTCAAGATTGAAACAACAAACAACGGCTCATCTTTTGCCTTGACAACCCAGGGGATATTAACTGCAACATCCCCATACATTACAATGGAAAGCAATACGTATGATCTGAATGTTATTGCGATGGGGGCATCCAAAACTGCCGAATTTACATTAACGGCAAGCGAGGAAGCTCCAAACGGCACACCCTATCTCTTACAATATAAAGCTCAGTCGCTCGGATTTGTTACTTCAAATGTCTATTCCCTGAATATCGGATTTGCTTCCGAAGACTGGGAAACAGGTGATATGTCGAAATATGACTGGGTAACAAGTGGCGATGCAGACTGGACTATTTCGGAAGAATCCCCTTATGAAGGGACCTATTGCGTTAAAACCGGAGATATTGGTGACGGTGAAACGACAACCCTTTCGATTGATTATACGGTTGGCGAAAACGGTACAATATCGTTTTATTATAAAGTTTCATCACAGCAAAATTATGATAAACTGAAATTTTATATTGACAACACAATAAAGGCGCAATGGTCGGGTGAAATTGACTGGACTCACGTCTCATATTACAATATATCACCGGGTGAGCATACATTCAAGTGGTCTTATGTTAAAAGTGCAAATACATCAAGTGGCGACGATTGCGGCTGGATTGACCTGATAAATTTACCTGATCCCGTAGCAGTTACTGCTTTTGCCGGTGAGGATGCCTCACTATGTGAAGGTGAAGTGTTCAATTGTGAAGGATTTGGGTCGCCGTCTGCAACTTTTCAATGGACAACAACAGGAACCGGAACATTTGATGATGTAACCGACCCTGAAACCAATTATACTCCAGGAGAGGAAGATTATCAAAACGGTTCGGTCGTATTAACATTAACAGCTACTGTATCAGGACAGACATCAAGCGATGATCTGACTCTATCGGTACACTATGCTCCTGTAGTTGATGCCGGAGAGGATACAGAGGCATGTGGCAATTCTTTTATACCTGCTGCCAATGCTGAAAATTATGAGTCAGTTGTTTGGACAACAACCGGTGACGGAACTTTTGATGATAATTCAGTGGTTAATCCTGAGTATGTTGCAGGTGAAGCCGATATTGAAAACGGAGAAGTAGCTCTTATAATGACGGTTAACGGTTATGCTCCCTGTGGTACGGTAAATGATACTGTTTATTTATCGGTTACAGCGGCTCCCGAAGCTTTTGCAGGTGAAGATCACGATATCTGTGAAGGACAAACTTATGAATTATCGGATGCTCTTGCTGAAAATTATTCCGGTATTTTATGGGAAACATCCGGGGATGGAACTTTTGACGATGCAACGGCAATGAATCCCGTTTACACACCGGGTCCCAACGACATTGATACGGAAGAGGTTACACTTACACTTAATGCCGGTGGCAACGGTATCTGCGAAGCTGTTACCGACGATATGCTGCTTACAATCAAATGCCTCGGTGTTGATGATAATCTGATAAACTCAAGTGTTGGTATTTTCCCGAATCCGAACTCAGGAGACTTTAAAATTACCATTGATACGGAAATAACCGAGCCGGTTAATATCAGAATCCTGAATTCGCTCGGTAATTCTGTTTACGGTGCTGATAATGTTAAGCTCGTTAATAATAAATCTTTGTCTGTAAATATTAATGTTGAGGGTGGAATGTATTATCTGCACATTGAAAATGAGAATTACTCAATCGTTAAAAAGATAATAATTAAGTAAGTATAATTAATTTTATTAAACCCTGACTGATAAAACCGGTCAGGGTTTCTTTTTTAGATTCAATTTAAATAACACATATTTACTAAATTGCATATATTTATTTGTATATTTGCCTCCGTTACTATTTAAATTAATAACTTAATACATAGATTTATGAAAAGACAATTATTTACTTTTATTTTCGCACTCGTTGCAGTTATTGCATTATCGCAGACTGTTCCACGAGATAAAGTCGTTATTGAAATCGGTACGGCTACCTGGTGAAGCTACTGCCCATACGCAGCAGCAGCGGCTGACGATATGATAGCAAACGGTTATGATGTTGCCGTACTTGAACATCACACATCTTCTTCGTCCGGTGGATTCCCAAATCAGTATGCCGCAGCACGATTAAGCTACTATGGTATAAGCGGAATTCCGAATTCATATTTTGACGGAGTATTAAATGTTTTGGGAGGTTATTCAGGTACATACAATGAGTTTCTTTCAAAATATAACCAGCGCATTGCCATACCTTCGGATTTTACAGTCCTTTTAAACGGGATGAGTGACGGACTGGATTACACCGTAGTATTGACAATGGAAAATGTTGAACCATATTCAGGTTCCAATTTGGTAGCTCATCTTGCCGTTAATGAATCAGGTCTTGCTTATGGAAGCAGTACGTATAATTTCGTCACAAGATTATTCGTCCCAAATGCTAACGGGACACCTGTTGATTTTTCAACAAATCCTGTTCAAACCGTAACTTTGAATTTTACTATGAATTCGGCCTGGAATCTGGAAAATTGCGAGTTTATTGCTTTTATTCAGGATAACTCGACTAAGGAAATCCTTCAGGCAACAAAAGTTTCTGTGCTTGACTTAACTCCGTTGACAACCTATAATGCAGCTATTCAAAATATGGATATGGTTCCGGTAACCAATTGCGCGGGTGAAGTTGCTCCTCTTGTTACTATTTCAAACGAAGGTTCACAAAGTTTAACTTCATTGAATATTAATTATGTTGTTAACGGTGAATATTCGGAAAATTATGCATGGACAGGTGATCTGGCATTTCAGGCTACCGAAGAAGTACAATTACCACCTTTGCCGTTTGTGATTCAGGACGATAATGACCTTGTGGTGTATGTTACCGATCCGAACGGTAATGATGATGAGGACACTTCAAACGACACTATAACTTCAACATTTTTTTCGGCTGCCCAGGTAGTTCCGAATATTTATCTTTTCATAAAACTTGATGATAATCCGGATGAAATAACCTGGGATTGTAAAGATTCCGAAGGACAGATATTGTATAGCGGCGGCCCCTATTCTACACCGAATGCTTTTATAAAGGATACTCTGTTTATTACTGAGGATGGATGTTATACATTTACGATTTATGATGAAGGTGGTGACGGTCTTACAGGTGCAGGGTTTTACAGAATAACGGGAGGTGATGGTACGGAAATTATTTTCAACACCGATTTTGAAAGCAGTAAGGAGTTGGTAGAGTTTGGTGTAATGCTTACCGGTGTTGAAACATTTAACTCCGGTCAGGACTTCAATGTTTATCCGAATCCGTTTGAAAACTACACCAACATTAGCTTTACGATGAATTCGACTGAGAAAGTGGAATTAAATCTTTATGATGTCACCGGAAAAATAGTTTACAGCTCAAATCCGGGAGAACTGAGCGCCGGTTCACATAGTTTAAAGATAGATGCACAGGATTTAAGATTAAGACCGGGAATCTACTTTGTAAGTCTGAAAATCGGAGATAAACTTTTGTCAAAGAAAGTCTCGGTAAACTAAAAAATAATAACAAAATATCGGGCGACACTCATTTTTGGGTGTCGCTTTTTTTATTCAAACCGTTATAGAATTCTAATTTTTCTGCTACGAATAATAAATAAACCCCGGCGTTTACACGATGAAACCCGGCATTTATACATTTACTATGTAATTCCATTCCAAATGTCGTATCTTTGTAAATGTTGATCTTTGAAATATTATCCATCTAAAACTACTCATCATGAAACTACATTCTTTAACCACAGCAACAGCTATGATCCTTTTTATAAGTTTTGTATAATTGCAAAATAAACAAATTGTATTTATGAAAACACCACTAATTCTGTTTTTTTCTGCAGCTTTTTCATCATTCCTGTTTTCTCAGGATACCGAAAAGTACCAAATCTCGAACCCGATTGATAACCGGTACAATGCCGCCTCCAAAGCCGACTAAAAGGCATATTTCGATTTTATTATTTATAATGATTAAAAATAGCAATAATTATTTTGTCATCTCATTAAAACATAATAATTTAGCCCAAATTATTTTTTTATGTTTAATTCTTATATTTGCTTTTTTTTAACCTATATTTTTTTTATTTATTAATACGCAATTGTAATCTTATGAAAAAATCAATCATTTCCAAACTTTTAACATTTGTTTTGCTTGCTTTTGTTTTCAATACAGGCTTTGCAGAGAAAATCAGTTACCCCGACAGCTGGGGAAAAACAGGATTCACGCTCGAATCCAATGATAATACTTCGGTTATAATCAACTATTCTATTG
>CAYOZZ010000085.1:0-3740 GCA_964408535.1 uncultured Bacteroidales bacterium
ACCAATTCATATTAATATTTCGGCTCAACACCAAGATTGTACATCATAAACGACCACACATCAGTGTATTCTTCAATTATTTTAGATGTAGGTTTTCCGCCGCCGTGACCCGCTTTTGTTTCAATACGGATAAGCACCGGATTATCGCACAATTGTTTCGCCTGTAACTCAGCAGCAAATTTAAACGAATGCGCGGGAACAACCCTGTCGTCATGATCGGCGGTAGTTATCAAAGTTGCAGGATAACAGGTTCCCTTTTTAACATTGTGTACCGGCGAATATTCATAAAGATAATTGAACATTTCGTCACTCTCCTCACTGGTACCGTAATCGGTTGCCCAGGCCCAGCCAATCGTGAATTTATGATAACGCAGCATATCCAGCACACCGACAGCCGGCAAAGCCACCTTAAACAGGTCGGGGCGCTGTGTCATACAGGCTCCCACAAGCAAGCCGCCGTTAGAACCGCCGGCAATAGCGAGCTTCTTACTTGAAGTATATCCGTCCTTAATAAGATATTCGGCAGCAGCAATAAAATCATCAAAGACATTCTGCTTCCGGAACTTTGTTCCGGCCTTATGCCACTCCTCACCATATTCACCGCCACCGCGCAAATTCGCAATTGCCACTACGAAATTATTCTCAAGCAATATTAAACGTGTCAGACTGAATGAAGGTGTCAGACTGATATTAAAACCGCCATAACCATACAGGTAAGCCGGATTACTCCCGTTCAATTTCAATCCTTTCTTATGAATTATAAACATCGGAATCTTTGTACCGTCTTTGCTTTCATAAAAAACCTGCTTTGTTTCATACCTGGTTCCGTCAAAATCTATTTCCGGTTTGCGGTAAACTTCCGATTTGTTTTTTGAGATGTCATATTTATAAATCGTTGAAGGAAATGTGAATGATGTAAACGAGTAAAAGGCCGTATTTTCATCCTTTTTCCCGCTTAATCCTCCCATTGAACCTATTCCAGGCAGACTAAGTTCGCCAATCTGTTTGCCGTCATATTTATAGATGTATGCCCGGCTTGCAGCATCATGCATATATTCGGCAACTATCTTCCCTCCTATCAGCGAAACCGACTGAAGAACATCTTTTTGTTCGGGAATAACATCCTTCCAGTTCTTAACATCCGGTTTCTCAGGATCAATCATCACCAGTTTATACCTTGGTGCCTTATAATTCGTATAAACCAAAAGCATATTATCAATGTTGTCAATCACATTATAATCATAATCAAAACCTTTGGCAATCAGAATAAAGTCCTTTTTATCCGAATCTTCTTTCCTGACATAAAGCGAGTTTCCGCTTGTGCTTTCCGTCTCGGTCAGTATCAGATACGACTCATCTTCGGTAGTACCTGCGTAGTAATTTCTCAGAGGAGACTTCTTGTTTTCATATATCAGAATGTCATCATTTTGCGATGTCCCTACTTTATGGTAATATACCTTGTGATATTCATTTTTTCCTGACAATTCGTCACCCTCCTTCGGGGCGTCGTAACGGCTGTAATAAACCCCGTCATCCTTCCACGACATTCCCGAGAATTTAACCCACTTAAGATGGTCTTTCAGCTTTTCCTTACTCTCAACATCCATAAAAAAGACCTCATTCCAATCTGATCCAGACCTTGCAATACTGTAAGCAAAATATTTTCCGTCCTTACTCACCGACACACCTGCCAGTGCAACCGTACCGTCTTCAGACAGTTTGTTGGGATCAAGAAAGACCTCGGGTTTGCCATCCAATCCTTTCTGAATATAAAGTACCGACTGGTTCTGCAATCCGTCATTCTTAAAATAGAAATAGTTTTCACCTTTTTTGAACGGAACACCATATTTCGGATAATCCCAAATTTTCTTAAGTCTCTCTTTTATCTTGTCCCTAAACGGAATTTTTTCAAGATAACCGAAAGTGACCTTATTTTCAGCCTTAACCCACTCTGCAGTCTCGTCGGAGTTATCATCCTCAAGCCAGCGGTACGGGTCGGCAACCTTTGTCCCGAAATAGTCATCCACCTGATCCACCCTTTTCGCTTCGGGATATTTGATTTGCGATTTACTTAATACAAGTCCGGGTTTAACCGGCTTAGAGTTTTGAGCATCAGCTATAAAGCCTGTAAATCCAATAGCCATAATTAAATAAAATAACCGTTTCATACTTTTTGTAATTTAAAAATATATTTTTGTCGTAAAATTAGATAAAAGATTTTGAATTCAAACATATAATTTATTAAGCACGCTTAAATCATATTTTATGAGCAAAAAGATAAAAACAGTCAAAATTTTCAGGAAAGAGCTGAACGACTTTGAAAGCAACGACAAAAGAGGTTACTTGCAAAACTTCACCGAAAATGACATCAACGGCAATGTTATCAGGGAAATAAGCTACCTTCCTGACGGAGAAATTGAAGAGAAATATGTAAATATATACGATGAAAAGGGAAATCTTATTGAAGAGATAAACTATTTTAGTGAAGATGAAATCGCTGAGCGGAAAACTTACGAAAGAGATCAAAACGGACGTGTAACCGAAGCATTCATTCATTATCAGGACGGCACAAAAGACAGAATTGTCCACGAATACGACCAAAACGGAAATCTGACAAGGAGAGCAACAATTGATGAGGACGGAGAAACCGAAAGCGAGGAGATTTTTGAGTTCAGTAACGGCAAACTAACGGCAAAAGAGATCAGGGAGTTTGGAGAGGTTGTTCACAGAGAGGAATTTGAGCTTAATGAAGCGGGAAAGGTGACACTACAAACAATAACAGAGGGAGAAGATGACGGAACCACCGTAAACAGCTTTGATGAGAACGGAAACCTTGTAAAACATCTGAGATATAACGAAAATGACAAACTTGTCGTGAAAGCGGTTTACACTTTTGATGAAAAGGGAAATCTTACTGGAATTGTTGAAGAGACTCCTTATGAGAAAAATATATCGGCACTTGAATATGACAATAACGGCAACCTGATAAGCCAGATTCAGACAAATAAATTTGACGAAACCAACCACACAATAAAAAGAAAGTACAACGAGCAGAACGATATTATCGAATCAACGGTCTTTATCAATATGCACGGCCAGGATGTTGACTCCGAATACACTTTGTTTTATGAGTATGAGTATTTTGAGTGATGTCGAGAGTTGCCTGAACACTGATGCTTATGATTTACACCGGTGGTGGCTATTCCGGTTTAAACAGTGCCGGTCATATCTCTGTTCTTTGCTCTTGTCATAATAGTTTTTTGCCCGCAAAAATAACACGGCAGAAACTCCTATGAAAGATGTAGTTTGCCGTTGGGATACAGCGAAACGATATTGTTACTGGAAACAATGAAACCGTTTTCTGATTTGTAGTATCCTAAGGTTGAAAAATTACAAGATAGAGTTTTACACGTCTTTAACGTCTTATATTTAGGAATGGAGAGGATATATAAAAATCTATGATAATTAAAATTTTATAGTGTATAATAAGGCGGGTTGAATTAAATCCTTGAAATGAAATATGTAAAACCCAAAAACAAACTTGCCCGGTTGAATTTTGCCTTTGCCAAAAATGCATTATTTTTTCATCAATTATTAACATCGGGATATGGGCGCAAATGTTTTTCTAATTTTGCCGGCAATTTTAAAGCACAATTTTGTTATCCCGGATGAAGATAGTTGCCGACGATAGAATACCGTTTTTAAAGGGCGTTTTCGAACCTTTTGCCCAGGTAGTGTAT
>CAYOZZ010000086.1:0-4804 GCA_964408535.1 uncultured Bacteroidales bacterium
CAGATATTTTGAAATCGCAACATATTCCCGGGATTATTAAACTTAATGATAATAAGACTCCGCATATTAAAAACGTATTGATTTACCAGCAGCGATTTAACAGAAATCACTCTTTTACTCTTTTGTCAAAATGCTGAATTATTACGATACAACAATAGCTTACCTTGTTGTTTCGGTTGTTTTAATAATTTCAGGAATGTTATTTTCAACAGCCGGCATAGTTATTATTTTAATTATTACTTTGTTCTATGTTTCATTGTCGGTTGTAGCTTCAGCCCGAATTCAAATGAATTTTTACATAAAAGCAATAAACAGGGGAAACAAAAAAAGGGCAAAGGTTGCTCTTACATTTGATGACGGACCTGACGAAAGCACTACCGTTAAAATATTGGATATTCTTGAAAAACACAAAATAAAGGCTGCCTTTTTTTGTATTGGCAGCCGGATTGAGAAAAACAGGGAAATAGCAAAAAAAATAAGCGACAGGGGACATATCATCGGTAATCATTCCTGGTCTCATGCTTTTCTTTTCGACTTTTATCTTCCCGGAAAAATGGTAAGAGAGATTGAGAAAACCGATGAAATAATAAAAGAAATCACAGGCCGCCGGGTTGAGTTTTTCCGTCCTCCTTACGGCGTAACAAATCCTTTCTTATCAAAGGCTGTAAAAAAAACAGGTCATACCGTATTGGGCTGGAGTTTACGAACATTCGATACTATGAAAGACGGGAATTATGTACTAAAGAAGATAGAATCGAGGTTATCCGGCGGTGATATCATTTTGTTGCACGATACAAATCCGCAAACGGTTGAAATTCTTGATGATATTATCAAAATAATAAAAAAGGGAGGAATGGAGATTGTGCGGCTGGATTATTTGATAAATGATGATATTTAGGGTGTACGATAAATAGTACTAATCATTTTCTTTTACGTACTTTTGCCACACGTAAAATTACTGCCGTTTTTGGTAGTCTAATGATTTATTAAATACATAAATGGGGCAATTTTTTATTTTCATAAACAGATATTTGTCAAAAAGGATTTGGTTAGTGATTTTACTGGCCGTTGCTTTTATTGCCCTTGTCTTTTACTCCGTTACAAATCTGAAAACCGACGAAAATTTTACAGCTCTATTCCCGAAAGAGAAGAACTTTGAAAAATATAACCGTGTTCTGCAAAACTCCTCTTTTGCAGATAAAATTGTTGTCTTTTTCTCGGCAAACGACACTGCGGCAGATGATAAAACAGGTGCATTAATTCATCAGGCAGATATTTTTACCGATTCTGTCGGGAGCAGGTACAAAGCACAGATAGAGGATATCAGATATAAAATTTCGGATAAAGATATCCTTTCACTTTATGAGTTTTTTTACGACAATCTCCCTCTCTTTCTTGATGAGGCGGATTATGCTGAAATTGAAAAACGGATAAACGGTTCGGCTGTTAAAAAGACGCTTCAAAAGGACTTCAAAACACTTGTATCTCCTGCCGGAATAGCAATGAGAAAGTTTATCCTGAAAGACCCACTCGGCTTTACTTCGTTGGGAATAAGCAAGTTAAACCGGTTTCAGGTTGGCGATAATTTTTCGATTGTCAGCAACAGGATATTCTCGAAAGACAAAAATGACCTTTTCGTTTTCATAACGGTTAAAAACTCGTCGGATACACGCAAAACCGAGCAACTGATTGACGGTATTGACGAAATACTAAACTCAACAGGCAACAGTTCCGTTTCTGTCAATTACTATGGTGCGCCGGTAGTTGCAGTTGCCAATGCCAAAAGGATAAAGAAAGATATTATCCGTACGGTAAGTATCACCCTGCTGTTCATTTTTCTTTTCCTGAGCCTCTATTTCAGAAGTTTTATTTTGCCTTTTCTGCTTTTTATTCCTGTTCTTGCAGGAGGAGGAATATCCTTGATAACGGTCTGGATTTTTAAAGGCGAAATATCTGCTATCTCAATGGGTGTCGGTTCTGTTTTGCTCGGTATCGGAATAGACTATTCTCTCCATTTTTTTACACATTCGAAAAAGACAAGGTCTGCAGGTGAGTTGCTAAAAGATATCTCCATCCCGATATTAATGAGCAGCATTACAACCGCTTCGGCTTTTTTATGCCTTTTTGTTATTAAATCGGAAGTCTTCCGTGATTTGGGATTTTTTGCCGCCGTCAGTATTATCTCAACTGCTTTTGCAACACTGATAATCCTGCCCCTGATTTTCAAATCGCTGAGAAAGCTGAAACACGAAAAGCACCTGCTGTCGTTCCCCGACAAAATAGCTTCAGTAAATTTTGAAAGCAACAAATACCTGATTATAACCATTCTTGTTCTGTCGGTAGTTTTCTATTTCACGGGAAAAAAAACCACCTTTAACGAGAACCTGATGGATATGAACTATATGCCCGAAAAGCTGGCCGAAGCCGAAAACTTTCTGAATAATAAAACGGCAATAGCCAAATCATCGGTCTATCTTGTTGCTTCAGGAAATAACCTTGAGGATGCACTGAAAAACTCGGAAAAAGTAACCACACGGTTAGACAGCCTGAAAAAGGCAGGGGTCATAAAGGAGTATTACTCTGTAAATTCCGTGCTTATTCCGTCTGATGTTCAAATTGAGAAAATCAGAAGATGGAATGAATTCTGGAAAGACAAAAAGGAGCAGCTCATCTCGTCAATAATAAACGAAGGGGCAAAACTGAAGTTTAAACCCGGTGCATTTAAAGAGTTTTTCAATCTTTTGAACAGGGATTTCAAACCCGTTCCGTTCGATGAGTTCAGCGAAATAAGACAACAGTATTTCAATGATTATCTGATTGATAACAAGGATTTATACGCTGTAATCACACTGATTAAAACCGACAGGGACAATAAACCTGAAATAAGAAAAAGCATTAACGAAACTGAGACTCTGTTTCTTTTCGACAGGCAGGGAATTTCCGAAAAACTTTTCTCCGTGGTAGAATCGCAGTTTCACATTTTGATACTGCTCTCATCATTGATTGTTTTTATAATCCTGCTACTCTCATTCGGTCGCATTGAACTGGCCGTCATCAGCTTTGTTCCCATAGTTTTAAGCTGGATATGGACGGTCGGTATTATGGGGCTGTTCAATATTCAGTTCAACATTTTCAATATTATTATCTCGACATTTATTTTCGGTCTTGGTGTTGATTACAGCATTTTTGTCACAAAAGGATTGCTGCACAAACTACAGTTTAATAAAAACAACATAATTACATTCAAAACGTCAATTTTACTGTCGGGGATAACCACGGTTTTCGGAACCGGTGTATTGATTTTTGCTAAACATCCCGCTCTGAAATCAATTGCTCTCGTTTCGGTGATTGGAATTTCATCGGCAGTTATAATCTCGTTTACAATTTTGCCCTTGTTGTTCAATTTTCTGGCATATTACAAGGGAAAAAAGCGTGCTTTGCCTGTTACATTCCTCAATTTTGCCTTTTCAATTTCCTCGGTGACCTATTTCTTTATCTCCACAATGACACTGGCAGTATTTGTAATTCCCGTTCTCAGAATTTTACCGTTAAAGGACAAAGCCAAGAAACTGTTTGTACATAAAGCCATCCGCTTTTTTGCCCGGACGGTCGTCTATCATAACATTCACGTTCCCAAGATATTGGTGAATATCGGCAAAAAGACGTTCGACAAACCGGTTTTTGCAATTTCCAACCACCAGTCAATGCTCGACCTGGTTTTTCTTCTGATGCTTCACCCGAAAATAGTTATTGTGTCGAACAGGCGTTCGCTCAATAATACCTTTTACGGTCCGGCGATACGTTATACCGGATTTATTTTTTCGGAAGGGGGACTTGATGAGATGGCCGAAACAATAAAAAAGAGTATGGCCGACGGTTATTCAGTAATTATCTTCCCTGAGGGAACACGTTCGGCAAACTGTAAGATTAAGAGGTTTCACAAGGGTGCATTTTATATTGCCGAAAAACTGAATTTGAAGATTAAGCCCATTTTACTCCACGGGGCGTGTCAGGCACTTAATAAAAACGAGTTTTTTCTGCGAAGGGGAATTGTGCATATTCAGGGCTATGATGAAATTGATTTCAGCGGCGGAAAATACGGAAACACATACCGTGAGCACACAAAAGCGTTGCAGAAATTTTATCGTAGCGAGTTTGAAAAACTTAACCGTGAGGTTTGGGTTCCTGACAGATTAAAACATAATCTCATAAACAGGTATATCTTCCGCGGGCCTGTGCTGGAATGGTATATGCGCATAAAACTCAGACTTGAAGATAATTACAATTTCATAAACGGAATTGTCCCACGCAACGCAACAATAACGGATGTCGGCTGCGGATACGGCTTTCTGTCAACAATGCTTGCCCTTGTTACCGATGAGAGGAGGGTTGTGGGGATTGATTACGACGAAAACAAGATTTTAACCGCAAGACATTGCACCGAAGACCTTGATAACCTGGAGTTTGTCAGCGGGGATGTTTTAACGGCCGAAATTCCGCAAAGCGATGTTATTGTCATCAGTGATGTGTTGCATTATATGTCGAAAGAGAAGCAGGTAACACTGCTTGAGAGGTGTTTTGCAGCGTTGAATGACGGCGGGAAGGTGATTGTCAGGGATGCCGATGCCGACCTGAAAAAAAGAACTGCAGGAACCCGGCTGACGGAGTTCTTCTCGACACGATTCGGATTTAACAAGACAGTTGAAAAGCTCGATTTCGTCTCCGGTAAACTAATAACCGAAACGGCAAAAAACCGTGGACTGGAAACAGAAATAATTGATGACACAAAGTTCACATCGAATAT
>CAYOZZ010000087.1:0-14511 GCA_964408535.1 uncultured Bacteroidales bacterium
CCATATCAACTATTATATCATCAATTCTTGATTTGGATTTTGCGGCAGCCTTTTTAACAATCTTATTTATAAACCAAAACAGTATTTTACCGACAATTACCGCCCCGATAACTATTGCCAGTGAAATCAGCCAGGCTCCTGCCGTATTGTCATAGAAAGTTTTATCCAAAAAGTCATTCATTTTTCAAGAAATTTATTTTAAAAAAGACAGTGCAAAGATAAACTATTATTCATATTTGATGGAAACAACCGGGTCATTAATAGCTGCTTTCACAATATAGTAACTGATTGAAAGCATACCAACGAGAAAAGCGATTATACCGGCAAGTAAGAATGACACCCACGTAGGGGAAATATGATATACGAAGTTCATATTCAGCCAGATATCCAGTCGCCACCAGGCAATTGGAACGGCAATAATAAATGCAATGAATATAAGTAGTGCAAACTCTTTATACAGCATAAAAAGAATATTCCCGACCGAAGCACCGAGCACTTTTCTGACACCTATCTCCTTTGTCCTCTGTTCGGCAATAAAGGATGACAGGCCGAGAAGTCCCAGCAGGGCAATGAATATTATCAAAATGGCGGTGATTTTAATAATAGTTCCGATTTTCATATCAGCCTTATACATTTCATCCATACTGTTTGCCATAAAGGTATAGCTAAAAGGGCTTTTAGAGTTAAACTCGTTCCACTTCTGTTCGATGAAAGCAAGGGTCTTCTTTTGATTATCAGGGCTGATACGGCAGGTCAGAAAATACCCCGGTTTGTCGTTCAGGAAAAAAATAATCGGTTCGATTTCATTATGCAATGATTTGAAATGGAAGTCTTTTACCACGCCTATCACTTTCAGCATTCTGCCTCCCGAACCGTCGCGGTTAAAACCGAAGTGTATTTTTTTACCGAGAGCATCTTTACCCCATCCGAATTTTCTGGCGGCAGTTTCATTGATTATTACTGCCTCCTTGGCATCTGTACCCATATCCCTGTTGAAGTCCCGGCCGTTAACCACCTGCAATCCGAAAGTTTTGACAAAATCATAATCTGTTTGAGCAAGAATAACCGTAATATTCTCCATTTTATTCTCCTGCTCTACCTTCAGTAGTTGAATCCAGTTGATTTGCCCCGGCACACCTGTTGAACTTGTTACAGCTGTTATATCGGGGTTTTGCAACAATTCATCCTTAAACAGTTTTATTTTGCTTTTGAATGCGGAATCCTGGATTTCCATAACCACAAGGTTATTTTTGTCGAATCCCAAATTTTTATTTCTCAGGAAACCTATCTGCTGTGACACTACTATTGTGCCTATTATCATAAAAATAGCAATCACAAACTGAAAAACAACAAGTATTTTACGAAGGGTTCCGCCTTTTTTTCCTCCTCTTCCTGCCGAACCTTTTAAAACTTTAACCGGCTGGAATGATGACAGGAAAAATGCAGGATAACTACCTGACAAAAGACCGATGAAAATGGTTACAGCAAATATTTCGAGATATATTAAAGGATTTTTTAAAGGGCTGATAGAGATTGATTTGCCGGTAAGGTTGTTAAAATCAGGAAGTACAAGCCAGACTATTACAAAAGCAATAATCAAAGCGAGTACAGACAAGATAAGCGATTCGCTGAGGAATTGTGTTATAAGCTGGCTTTTATAAGCTCCGGCAACTTTTCTGATTCCAACCTCTTTTGCTCTTCCGGCTGATCTTGCGGTCGCCATATTCATATAATTTATTGCCGCAATAAGAAGAATGAAAGCAGCCACAGCCGAAAAAATCAACAGATAAACCTTGTTTCCCGAAGGTCTCTCGCCCCCGAGCCCTTTCCTGAAATGGGTTTCGGCAACAGGTGTTGTCATAAGCTCAAAACTGAGATTGTATTTCTCACCAAGTTCCTTCATATATTTATCGTAAAAGGCGGGGAACTTGTCATAAACACCTTCTATTGAGGAATTCTCCTTCAAAAGGATATATGTGTAAAGCCCTATTCGCCAGAACCGCGATGATTTCATACTGTTATACTTATCAACTCCCTGGTCTTTAGCTGCAGTGGCAATGGAAATCAAAGCATCAAACTTCAAATGTGTATTGTCGGGAAGGTCTTCCATCACTCCGGTAATTTTCAGGGAATGACCGTCGGCAATAGTCAATATTTTACCGAGCGGGTCTTCATTACCAAAATACTTCTTAGCTATTTTTTTCGTAATGACTATCGTATATGGTTCGGAAAGGCATTTTTCCGGATTACCCTCAAGCAGTTTGTAAGAAAATATATTGAATACCGAAGAATCGGCCAGCATAAAATCATCTTCATAATAGGCATTATCTCCGTATTTTACCAAAGTATTACCTATGGCATCAAACCTTACGAAATCTTCAACTTCGGGAAATTCAAGCTTAAAAGCCGGCCCCATAGGATTCGGAACAACTGCAAACCGGTCGGGTTTATTATTAACGACAAATTTCCCTTCAAGCCTGTAAATACGCTCATATTTCTCGTTGTACTTGTCATACGACAATTCATCCTGAACATATAAAAGTATAACCAAAGCAGTCGCAATCCCCACCGATAAACCTACTATATTCAGGGTAGAGTAGAACTTATTCCTGATTATATTCCGATAAAGACTTTTAAGGAAGTTTTTAAACATCTATCTAAATAATTCTCTTAAATTTTATTGCATCGGCTAAAATAGAAAAATAATTAATGTGCAAATGCTTATTTTTTTATACTTTTGTGTTATAAAAATTGTACTAAAATACTTAATGCTAACATTTACAGGTTATTATGCTTGTGGAAAAGTTTTAAACCGGAATAATCCGTTTTGAGCGGAAAGTATTTAATTAAAAAAAGATTCGTATGAAAAAAGTTTTATCTATCGTTGTAGTAGTGATGATGATATCCACACTCAACAGTTACGGACAAAAGGGTAAAGAATTAATTTTCGGAGCAGGAGGTGCTCTTACCAGTGTCTGGATTCAGAATCAAAATTTTTACGGAGAGCCGGAAATTGATTATGCTCCTAAAATGGGGTATGCTTTTTCTTTTAACTTCGGGTATAATTTTACAGAGAAACTTTCGGCTGTTACAGAGTTTCAGTATTCGGCACAGGGCCAGAAATATGATGGGAAGCAATCATTTAACGGTAATAAATACGATACCGAAAGGGATATAAGTCTTCAGTATTTTAACATCCCGGTCTTTGTAAAGTATTCTTTCGGAACGGGAGGCACAAAATTCAGGTTTATGCTCGGACCGCAGTTCTCTTTTTTGAACAAGGCAACACAAACCTATACAAGAGACGGTAAAGTGCTGGGAACATATAAGACTGATTTAAACGGAAAACCTTTTCAAACTGATGCTGAAAACATAAAAGACAGGTTTATAAATACTGATATAAGTATTGCATTCGATCTTGGTGCTGATATTTATCTTTCCAAAAAGTTTTTTATAAATGCGGGATTCAGGGTTAATTACGGTTTTAAGGACATAAATGAAACTGCATACCGGCTTAATGACATTGACGGTGAGTATTCACCATCTCACAATGCCTGGGCAGGACTTTACGTGGGGATAAATTATCTGCTTGATGTTCAGGGGTATAGCCAGAGGAGTTTCTAACGGTTTTTAGGTTTAATGTTTTATATTTATATGACAAGCGTGGACGCTTGTCGCTGGACGCTTATCACAGGACGCTTGTTAATAGTTTAGTTGTACTGTTTCGCATAATTCGGGTTTAAGAATAATCAAAGCTGCTGCCGTCCAGAAATTCACGTAGAATAGAAACCGGAGGAACCTCTTTTTCGGATATTGGTAAAATATATGACAAAAATTTGAGTAACCGCCGGGCTTCCGAATATTCAGGAGCAACAGGAGGTACTTCTTTTAAAAGTGGCTCTGCCCAGCGTTTTAAAACACCCAACTCAAACAATAGGGCGGTATTAAACATAACATCAGCCTCTTCCTGGTAAGGGAAAATATGTTTTCCTTCTCCCCGTTTTACACTTGGCCAGCGTTGTAAGGTCTCCAATGCCGAATAATTCCGGTATAAGCTGTCGCGAACCAACCTGCGGATAAGACGGTTATCGGCAGTGGGAATACGGTTGTTTGAGTCAATACTTAACGGTGTTAATGCAGATACATAAATTTTGAACTTCCTTTTTGCAGGTATCATTTCCGATACAATGGGATTAAGCCCATGAATACCTTCAACAATAATTATACTGCCGGCTTCCATCTTCATTGTCGTTCCGTCATAAAACCTTTTTCCTTCGCTGAATGAAAATCTCGGAATCTTTACCTCTTTTCCGTCAAACAGGTCGAGCAGGTTTTCGTTAAAAAGTTTTATGTCGAGTGCAAGCGGACTTTCAAAGTCGTAATCGCCGTTTTCGTCTCTTGGAGTGTATTTTCTGTCCTTAAAGTAGTTGTCCATTGACAGTACAAGGGGTTTAAACCCGACGACCCTTAACTGGACAGACAAGCGTTTTGCAAAGGTTGTTTTACCCGAAGAAGAGGGGCCCGAAATAAAAACCACCCTGACATCTTTTTTCCTGTCGTGAATCATGTCGGCAATGCAAGCCAGTTTTTTCTCCTGAAGAGCTTCCGAAACTTTAATAATTTCGCTTATCTTTCCATTCTGTGTGGCCAGATTGAGTTGTCCGACATTGGGAACTCCTATAATTTCAACCCATTCTTTAAATTCACGAAATATTTCGAAAAGTTTATGTTGAATTATAACATCCCCGAGTTGGTCAGGGTTATCGCTCCGTGGTGCAAGAAGCAGCATTCCTTCATAATACTTAATCAGGTCGAAATGCTTCAGATAACCGCTTGACGGAACCAGATATCCGTAAAAATAGTTTACGACATTATCAAATTTATAAACGGAACTGTAAAACTGACGACGGGTACGCATAAGTGTACATTTATCCTCCAGCTTAAACTTCTCGAAAATCTTCAGGGCTTCATCAGTTCGTAACTCTTCTCTTTCAAAAGGAATATCCTCGTTAATTATCTCCTGCATCCGCTTCCGCAACTTATTAACAACCTCTATATGTGTATCATTGGTGATAGCATCCTCCATTATACAATATAAACCATTGGATACAGCCTGCTGAATTTTTAGCTTGTCATCGGGATAAATATCAACAACTGCTTTAAACAGCACCATTGACAACGACCTGAAATACATACGTCTTCCGTCAGGATGCCTGTAATCAATAAAACGGACTGTTTTGGGCTTATAGATAAGATAATCCAGCTCCTTTAAGGTATTGTTAACCATAGCACCCAAAACCGGATACCCGATATCAATTTTCTGGTCGGCTATTATATCCAGCAGAGTAGTCCCGAAAGGATAGCTTTTCTCAATACCGGTATTCTCACAATAAATTTTAATGTTGCTAAATCGTCCCATTAGGATTTTTCTGTTTCTTATACATTGGATAGGATATTTCCAAGATTTTCAAATTTCTTATGATAATCTTCCATTGAGCGTTTGATGATTTCGTGGGCATCCTCTTTGCCGAAAACGTCGGTAATTTCAACATCACGCGGGTTTCCGGGCAGGTCTTTGTATGTCAGGAAATAGTGTTTCAGCCTGTCAATAACCATCGGCGGGAGTTCCGAGATGTCATTATATCCCATATATACGGCGTCATTGTTCAGGACAGCAACCAGTTTGTCGTCGGATTCGTTACCGTCAATCATTCTGAATCCGCCTATCGGTTTTGCCCTAACGAGGATGTCGCCGTGGGTTATCTCCTTTTCGGTTAAAACGCATATATCAACCGGGTCACCGTCACCCTTGATATCTTTTTTGCCCGATTTCTCCATACAGAATTTGGCAACACTGTCACCACTGAAAGTTTGCGGAATAAAACCGTAAAGTGCCGGAACCACATTCGAATATTTTTGCGGACGGTCTATTTTCAGGTAACCCGATTCTTTATCAACTTCATATTTAACGGTATCCGTCGGTACCATTTCGATGTATGAAGTAATTACTTCGGGAGCTTCTTTCCCGATATCCACCCCGTGCCAGGGATGCGATTTATATCTCAGTCCCATTAACCTTCCGATGGGGTCCATTAATCTGTTTGATGCCATTTTAATATAATTTTTATATTTCCGGCAAAAGTAATTGAAATTATAATTCAATGAGTCAATCTGCAAATACTTGTTTTGCAGCAAAGGACAACTTTTTGGCAATTCTATTGGTATCACCTGCCATCAAGGCGTGGGCTTTATTGTCAGGTTTAGGATCGTAGATGCGATCGTAACCCAATTCCAAAGGAACTTTTGCGGAAAATTCAGCTACGCCAAACTTTTTCCTGTCTAATATAGTTTCTTTTATTGTTGTAAGAGCTGCAATGTTGACCGAGAGTCCGTCTTCATCCGGCTTTGTTTTAAAAGCAAAACTTGATGGTGTTTTTTTGCCGTTAATCTCTTTTCAGGAAGAATGGTTTCAGCGGTATCCTACGATATAAATTATATTCCGGATTCCAACTTGCCGGATTCAAATTGTCAGATTCCGGTAAAGTTTCAATACCATAATATTGTACTTTAGCTTCGTTTAATTCTAAATGCTTCTCATCTTTTTCAGAATCCTTCTTATTCGTTTTCTTGTCATTCATTTCAATAAAAACTTTTGGCACAAATGCTTCGATAAAAGTTATGTTATTACTGCAATAAGTAATAAATTTTAACCTCCAATACAACTCATTAACAATTATTAATATCTGTAAACAGGTAAAATGGAAATTACCGATTGACCATTGATGACTTCAGAGTAAAAACAAAGTCACCTGTTTCAGGCAAAACAGGCTGCTAATAATAAACCACCTCGCAATCCGGTTTTGAAGCCTTAAACTTTTCGACCGCCCTGGCAGGTATTTTTGTATTAAAGCATTTCAGGTCTTTGAGTGCCGGCAGATTCATCAACGGCTTTATTGACCTTACCGGTGTATTGTTTATTTCGATCTGTTTTAATCCTGTCATATTCGTCAGCGGCTTTAGTGTTTTAACCTGTGTGCCTGAGCATATCAGTACATTAAGATTCGGAAGCCAGGAAACAGGCCTGAGATCGGAAACGGGAGTCCCTTCAATGTTAAGGTACCGGAGGTTGGTAAGGTCAACTATGGGGGAGAGGTCACTCACAGGGCCTTCCTTACAGGTCAGCCTTTCCAGTTTTGCCATTCCCGACAAGGGTGTAAGGTCGCTGACGGCAGTTGAAATGAGAGAAAGCGATTTAAGTCCGGCCAGCTCCCTGACGGGATCAATATTAGTAATCTGAAGATTATTTTCAATATTCAGCGAGTCAATAAAAAGAACCCGGTGCATTTGTTCAGCCGAAGGTGGAGAATCAACCTTGAACTGTGACGAAAACACCTGCTGCCATTGTGAAGGCAAATTTTCCCACCAGTTTCGCAACTCATTTGTCTTATATATTATCAGACATCCCGGATGTTTATCCTGAAAAGCAAAGGCTTCATCATCATCAATACTTGTATTGTCGGCATAGATAATTTTTAGCTCGGTAAGCCCTTCGAGAGGTTTAAGACTGCTGACGGAAGTACTGTCAATATTTAGTGTTTTCAGTTTTTTTTGCTTTGATAAAAACGACAGGTCTTTTATTTCCGTATTTGCAGCATTCAATTCTTCCAGTTCGGGACAGTTTGAAATATATTCAAAATCTGTTGCCTTTGTTGCCGAGATATTCAGTTTTTTGAGGTTAAACAGATTTCTTAAAGGCCGAAATGTTCTGATGGCGGTATTTCCCGAAATATCAAGCTCCGTTGCTTTTATCAGTTGATGGAGTTCCTCTCTTGTAGGGTTGTCTCCGATGTCTGCAATTTTCATTATCACATTTTTCCAGGCCATACTTAGTTCTTTCCAGTTTTTCATCAGCTCTTCCGACTCAAAAATGATAATACAGCCGGGATGTTGCCGCATAAATTCCAGGGTCTCTTCTTTTTTTATTCCGGTATGATCGCAATAAACGTATTTAAGGTTTTGCAGGGCTGTAATTGCCTTCAAACTCGTTACATCCGTATTACTTATGTGCAGAATTTCCAGATTTTCCAGATTTGCGAGCGGCTCGATCGAATCAACCGGTGTATCGCTGCAATTAAGCCGTTCAAGGTTGGTAAGGTTGGTCAGAGGAGTGAGGTCTCTAACTAAGCTGCCCGATATGTTAAGCTCTTTCAGCATTGTAAGCTCTGCCAGCGGTTCAAGGTCATAAACTTTTGAGTCGCTGCAATCCAGTGTTTTAAGGTTTGCAAAATCTTCGACAAAGGAAAGATCGGTAACTCTGTTTCCGGCAAACCAAAGCTTTTCGAGATGAGTGAAATTGCTAATCACATCCATATCGCGGATAAGGGTGTAGCTGCAATTCAGATTTGTTATCCTTGTTGAATACTGCAAAGGCGAAATATCGGAAACGGGTGTTTGTGAGCAGTTTAATGTTGTAAGCTCGTTAAGATTACGGAGTGGTGTTACGTCGGTTATCAAAGTGTTTGAACAGTTAATTTCCTGCAATCTTGTAAGTTTGCCAAGTGGCTTTAATGACCGAATGTCATTGTTCCCTGAGACATCTATCTCGGTCTGATTAAGAATTCCGTTAATTTTGGCAAATATCTTCTTTGTGTCGTATTTTATGGTATCGTATCCCAAAACCATATTTGAGTTTGTTTTTCTCTCTTCCGGTATCTCAACGGAAAAATCCCCGGCTGAGTCGTTTACAAAACTCGCATACTTGTCGGCAATAACAATAAGGCTGTCCTGAAACCTGATAATGTCGGAGAGGTGTATGCTGTCGGTTATGCTAATGTCTTTTCCGAAGATATTCCGCCATTCGGGAGTGAGTGAATTCCACCAGTTTATGACGTCTTCTTTCTCATTCAGTTTGTTGGTGTAGATGCTTGCGATTTTCATACTGCTTTGCGCAATATTCAGGTTGATTTCCATATATCTCACAAGTTTCCAGCTTACAGTGTCGTTATTCACTGTTATTCCGTCAAGGATACGGTTAAATGTAACCTTAAAATAGTGTTCGTCATTTTCATTAACAAGGTGGTCAATATTTGTAACGACAAACTGGAATTTTACGCTTCTGAAAAAGAAAATTATATCTTTCAGATAGGCCTGAACATTTTTATAGATGGGTACATCGCGATTCTCGTCGAGATCGTCTTCTATCTGAACCTGTGAATCGGCGAAAATTTTCAGATAACTGTCGTTGACGATTATCTCTTTTTCCTTTGCCGGTTGTGTCGGGTCACCAAGGAAGTTAAAGGTTCCTTCGAGATAACCGACGAGCTGCGAAACCTGCTTTTCGTACTGTTTCAAAGTTTCAGGCGAAAGGTCTGTCTTTTTGTCCTTCTTCTGTGCAAAGGTTTGAGTTGCTCCGAGGATAAAAAAAACGGGGAAAAGCAGTACTAATGTTTTAAAGTATTTTTTTTTCACGGTATGTAGAATTTTATTAGTTCTTCTTTTTCTGATTCATTTATTTTATAGAGCTTTGTTATCAGCCATCCTGAGTTTTTGCCTGCACGGTTTACAAAAGAGACCTCAAAATACCAGCCGTCAATCTGAAAAAAGTGAAATTTCAGTGAACCCGAATTTACAAACTTCATATCTCCCTGCTTAACCTCATAAAACAGAAGTGTAAGGTAGTCGGGACGGTAACCTTTGTGTGCGTAATACTCAATATATTTCGGATGGTCGAAAACCTTGTGAATATTCATAAAATCAAGTTCGTGGCTCATCGGATGAAGAAATGATTTCTCAATTCTGTCCTTATCTCCTTTGAAAAAGAATTTCAGAAATTCGGAGAAATAGACATTGGTCAACACCCATTTATATCCGAGGTTTTCCTGTTCAAGTTTCAGGAACAGGAGCAGGTTTTTGTCAATACCGTGGTAATTAAAGACTGCGGATAGCTCGGCAAACCAAAGGCCGCTATGAAAATCGAGATAAACAGGCTTTTTTACGTCACTTACTTTTTCAATGAATTCCTTTTTCAGTTTTTTATCAATCTGACCACTTTGCTCATCGAAAAGCATATTCAGGTAAACCGACCGGAAGGCGTTATCGCGATAAAGGCTGTCGCCCGGGTAATATCTGTTCCCGAGGCGGTCTTCCTCATTATTAAATCTTCTGAAAAACTGGTTTACCTGTTTTGTCTGTGCGTATAAGTTTGTTTCATCACCCGTTACCGAACCAAGCCTTTGTGAAAACACGTTAAAAGCTGGAAATAATAAAATGATGAAAGATAGACGGAATGATATTTTAAGAAAAGCGGTTTTCAAAATTACTTCAAATTTAAGGCAAAGCCATCCGGAACCGGTTTCCGGATGGCGAATAATTATTTATTAACTCCTGTCGTTACGGCTTTGCCGTTTCTTTAACTCTTATGTCACCGAGCATCACATCCCAGAAACCGATAAGACGTCCTCCGATCTGTGTCTCTTTTCGCTTGACATAAACAGTAATATCTTTTTTGGTTACATCCTGATAAACAAGGTTTCCCTCTTTGTCATAACCCGAAAATTTTTGAAAAACCGTGATTACACCGACATAAGTACCGTCGGGTTGTTTTTCAAGGTCGCTGACATACTCAATCTTATACCACTCAATGTCAACCTTGCTGTAGTTCAGACGCATCAGTCTTTCAAGATATTCGCGAACCGGATAGTAATTGACTTCCGGCTTGTAGATTGATGAAACACCCACTTCGCTGCCGTCCATAAACAGCTCCACTGCCCTGTCAATCACCCTGTTGGCTTCCGAAAACTCCGTTTTCTTATCACCAATCAAACTTATATACTTACTAAGGTCGCGTACCTTTTCGAGTGCAAGACTGTCAATTGCCTGCTTTCTTTCGGGGCTTATATCCTGTGCAAATACCTGATTTGCTATTGAGCCGAAAAATAGTGCTACGAAAAATATTGTTGTTCTAAACATAGTTCTTATTTTTTAATTAATTCAAGTTCGGTTATTTGTCCGTAAGGGTCAAATTTCACACTGGAAATTTTATTATTATATTTTTTCTGATCCTTGACAAAATTCAAATATTTTTTGATGGTAGTGGGCTTATCATAATCCACAACATCACCTTCCTGATGAATGATGATGAGTACCGGAGTATCTTCCGAAGAGTACATTTTCAGAGCTTCTTTAATAAGTCCGTTGGCAGCATTGACATCCTGAGTGTTTGCTATTCTGACAAAATATTCATTTATGTAATCATACTTTGTCTTTTCTGCATTCAGCCGTTCCTGCTCCTTTTCAGCCTCTTTTTGAAGTCTCCAGGCCTCTTTCAGTGAAGCAATCTTATCTTCAACAAGTTTAATTTTTTCGTTGACCGCATCATCATTCAGATTCATTGCTTTAATGTCATTTAATCTGCGTTCCATCTCACTCACCGGCATAGTTCCGTCGTCATCAAGAATTGCCTGCAAATCGGCCAGAGCTTTCTGAACTTTTTCGGCATATTCGGCGGCTGCCTGTTCCTGTGCCAGCTTTTTCTTGCTCTTACAACCTGTACTTCCGACTGCCATTACTCCTATCAGAAGCACAATGACAATTTTCGGGATTAATAAACTTCTGTTTAATCGTTTCATCTTCTCAATTTGTTAATTCTTATTTGTATTACTTTTTCAATTTGCGACAATAACGCAAAAAGGCTCTAATTGTTATTTTTAGTGCAAAGTTAATCAACTTTAATGCCTTGATATTTGGATATATGAGAAAATATGAACGGTTGATTGTTAATAACTAATTGCTTTTGTAAGTCTTCAATCAGCCGTTAGCTTTCTGTTGCTTTTGGATGTTCCTTTGTATTTTGTTAGTGCTGTCACCAACAAGAGAAGAGATTAGCAAGTTAGTTACAATACTAACTTAAGGCAGGATTCGGGATTATCCGACCCGAAAGCCATATTTAAAATCCTTGACGGCAAAATTCAGATTACCTGATTTTCGCCTTGTCCACCTCCTCACCGGTATCGGGATTAATTACCTCGACATCAATATTTTTACCGTCAATATTAAAAAAGACAAGAGCATATTTTGTTGAGAAAATTTCTACCGAACCGCTCCAGGGTAATTTTTCCTGTGCATAATAGGGAGCACCGGCAGAGCCGTTGGTTATTTGCCATATTGTCCTTCTGAGTTTCAGTTTTGATCCTTCCCAGTTTTCAGGATAAATATCCGTTGTGCCGTCAATCCGTAAACGGCTGTAGTTGTGCTCGTCACCGCAAAGAAGGGCGATAACCTTTTGACTCTTGTTAACCATTATATCAAGAAATTCATCCCTGCGCTCGATAATACCTTTGTCAACAGGTTTCCCTGCAATGTAAGGTCTTATCTCATTATTCCCGAAATACCACATATCGTTATTGGCATGGCCTCCATTGGGGAAAGCCGGTGTGTGTATAGTGACAAAAATATGATCAATGTTGTCATCCTTTTCCAGTTTAGCAATTGTATTGCCGAACCATTCAAGCTGGTTGTCCATAATGTAACCGTGGATATTACCTCCGG
This sequence comes from uncultured Bacteroidales bacterium, assembly GCA_964408535.1. Lineage (GTDB taxonomy): Bacteria > Bacteroidota > Bacteroidia > Bacteroidales > JAADJA01 > JAADJA01. Next base: position 12,547 of record CAYOZZ010000087.1, read on the forward strand.
TAAGGTGTACCATATCTTCCGACGGGGCATAAAGATAGTTTGAGTTGAGAACCACCATTGCCATATTGCCGTAGGTATAATAATAGACGTTTTCATCATAAGAGGGAAAATCGGTCTTGCCGGGATCAGGGTCATATTTTGAGCCGTCTTCGCTTTTCGGGCCGTTGTGCGGATGAACGAACATTTTTGCAAAAAGCTGTTCGGCCGATTCGGTTTCAAAAGGAAACTTGTCAATTGACGCCATATCTCCCGGTTTCCATGAATATGTGTTTTTATCTTTTCTGAACAGGTATTCAACCACTTCATGATTTCCAACACCCACATAAACAGGGAAGTAGTGTGCAAAAGGCTCAATTGTGTTCTTCCAGTTGAAGTATTCGAGCTTTTGCCTGTTTTGATTATCCGAATAGCCTGAGATCATATCACCGGTAAACTGTAAAAACTCAGCCTTGCTGTTAGCTGTCATAGCCATTATCTTTTTGACCATATAAGCGTTTGTGCCGTAAATATTGCGTTCGCCGCCACCCTGTCCGGCACGGCTGTCGCTCGCAAAGGCAAACGTAAACGGGTCGCGTGAGCCGGAAAAAGGGGCTGTTTTGAACGAAAAAGTGTCGGAATAATCACCGTATTTAACAGTATATTCGTATTCGGTTGCAGGTTTAAGTCCGTCAACTTTTATCTCATAATTCTTTAGTTGTGTTTTATCCGTAAATGAGCGTCCGTCAGTTATTACATAGACTATTGTTTCGATGTTCGTTGTGAATGAGATTACCGCACTGCTGTCGGTAACCCGGTTGACAAAAGGACCGGAGATGATAGTGACATCCGGTTTGAAAGGACCTTTTCCGGTTACATTTATTTTTCCGTCATAAATAATATTTCCTTTGTCGTCGGCAATACGGTAACCGAGTCTCATCCTGCCGGAAGATTCCCAGCCTGCCGCATCATACTTGCCGTAAAGCCTCTTTTTGATATTTATTTCGGCGACTCCTGCCTTTATTGCGGATGTTCTTTTGAAAAATACCGGTTGCGGATACTTGTCTTCAGGATGGATAAATCCGTAGTACATTGTTCCGTTGAAGGCTGTATCTTTAAAATCAAACAGAAGACCGTTTTCGGTTCCTTCGGGAGTTATTGTTATTTTGTCATAAGTAAACCGTGGTGATGAGGGAAAGTAGGTTTTTTTTTCGTCCGACCCTTTTGCCTGAAAGTACAGAGTGCCGTCTTTTTCGTAGTGAACATTGGTGTAAATCTCAGGGATTTCCTTTTTGCTTTGTGCCGAAACCGCCAATGAGATGATTGACAGTATGATAGATAATTTGAATTTCATAATTAAATTTTCCAGTTACTAATTCTTAAACCTGTAATAACGCTGTAGTGTTTAGTATTGTTTGTTATTAAAACCATATTATTGTCAATGGCAATACCTGCAATTAATAAGTCGAGAGATCCGATAGTAATTCCTTTTCTTCGTAACTCTCCGTATGCCGATTTTCTAATAGAACTGTTTGAAAGTTTCATCTACTTAATTCTTCCTAAATCCTTCATTCTTATTATGAAGATTTTTTGTTAAATCATCAAGTATTTCTTTATCCAAATCTTTGAATATGCCTGAGTATAATAATATCTCGGAATCGGATTTTATATTGTTTTCCAGTTCGTCAATAAACCGTTCAATATAACCCAATTCATCCTCAGGAAGATAATGTATCTTCTTTATTATTTTTTGCCGCAACTTACTTTTTGTAGTCATAATTATTATTACAAAAACAGATTACCTTAACTGATTACAAAAGTAGTTATATTGTTCAAATGTTGAATAAAAAATTGAATAGTTTTGCACGATAAATGAAAAAGCGTCATTACAACATACCTGTTTTCATTCCCGAGCTGGCCTGTCCGTTTCAGTGTATTTACTGTAATCAGCAGAAAATATCAGGCAGACTGAAAATTCCGTCTGATGAG
>CAYOZZ010000088.1:0-15444 GCA_964408535.1 uncultured Bacteroidales bacterium
AACCCATTCCCTTGCATTCACAAAAGCCTCAACCCAGGGTGAAATTTCATCATTTTTCCTTGCAACAGGGTAATGAGCCCATTGCCAGGGGAATATGGCTCTTTCGAGATGTGGCATCATTGCGAGGTGGCGGCCGTCAACTGAGCATATTGCCGCAGCCGAATAGTCGGAGCCGTTGGGATTGCCAGGATATTCACCGTAAGAATATTTTACCGGAATGTTGTAGCTCTCTTCACCGTAAGGAAGATGAAATTTGCCTTCGCCGTGTGCAACCCAGATTCCGAGTTTTGAACCCGACATTGATTTAAGCATCACCGACTTGTTTTCCTGAATATCAACGTTTATAAATCCCGATTCAAACTTTTTGGAATCATTGTGCAGCATCTCCGGTTTCTTTTCGTGGCCGGGATATACAAGTCCCAGCTCCACCATCAGCTGGCAGCCGTTGCAAATTCCGAGGCTAAGCGTATCTTTTCTTGCATAGAAATCGTCAAGAGCTTTTTTTGCCTTTTCGTTATAAAGGAAAGCTCCTGCCCAGCCCTTTGCCGAACCGAGAACATCGGAATTTGAAAACCCGCCCACAAAAACAATCATATTCACACCCGAAAGGTCTTCGCGCCCGCTGATAAGGTCAGTCATGTGAACATCCTTAACATCAAATCCGGCAAGATATAACGAGTATGCCATCTCACGGTCACCGTTGACACCTTTTTCGCGGATAATGGCAGCTTTTACTCCGGTTTGTTCTTTCCGGCCCGTATCAATCCCAAACTGGGATTTTCTTCCTGTAAATCCCGAAGGAAACTTAAAACTTAAAGGCTGGTTTTTGTAATTTTTAAATCTTTCAAAAGCAAGCTCCTTTACAGTCTGTTTCGTCTCAAGCAGATAGGAACTTTTGAACCAGTTATCACGGAGTTCGTCAATGTCAAATTCAAGATTCAGGTCGTTATGTTTCAGCAATATCTTTCTTTCGCGCAAAGTATATCCTATTGAATGAAATTCTATTTCCCTTTGATTGAGCATTGAGATTACCTCATGCTTGTCGTCAACCTGAATAATTATTCCGGGATTTTCACTGAAAAGAAGTTTGATAGTATCCTTCTCGCCGATTGAGGATAGATCAATGTCCAGACCCGTTTTTTCGTTTGCAAAGGTCATTTCAAGCAGAGTCGTTATCATTCCTCCCGCTGAAATATCGTGCCCGGCGTGGATATAACCACCTGCAATCAATTCCTGGATTGTGTTAAAAACCCTTTTGAAATATTTTGGATTTTTTACCGTTGGAGCATTGCTGCCGATTCTGCCGTTAAGTTGTGAAAAACTGCTTCCACCGAGTTTATAGTCATCACACGACATATCAATATAAATCAAAACGCTGTGAGAGTCACTCCTTAAAACGGGTTTCAAAGTCTTTCCGATATCCGAAACCTCACCTACAGCCGATATAATAACCGTACCCGGTGAGAATACGGTTTCGTCCTTATATTTTTGGGTCATCGAAAGACTGTCTTTGCCGGTTGGGATATTTATTCCAAGAGCAATGGCAAAATCGCTTATGGCTTTCACTGCGTTATAAAGACGGGCGTTTTCACCCTTATTTTTTGCCGGCCACATCCAGTTGGCACTCAGTGAAATACCTGCCAGACCATCCTGTATAGGAGCCCAGATAATATTTGTCAGAGCTTCGGCAATAGAAAGCACAGAGCCAGCTTCGGGGTCAATAAGCCCGGCAACGGGAGCATGTCCGACGGATGTTGCAATTCCTTTTACACCCTGATAATCAAGCGCCATCACACCAAGATTATTCAAAGGAAGCTGAATGGCTCCGGCTGTTTGCTGGGTTGCCACTTTTCCGGTAACCGAACGGTCAACTTTGTTGGTGAGCCAGTCCTTACAGGCAACGGCCTCAAGTTGTAAAAGTTCTGCAAGATATTCGTGAATATGAGCAATATCGTACTGCGGTTCTTCAAATTCCTCTTTTGTTGTCTTGTCGGTCAGGACTGTTTTCGGAGGTTTTCCGAACATATCGGCCAGCTCAAGGTCAATCGGCTTTATTTTGTTTTTCGAGTCTTCAAATGTGAAGTGCCAGTCACCCGTAGTCTCACCTACAACGTACATCGGTGCTCTTTCACGTTCTGAAATCCGTTTCAGCAGTTCAACATCTTCTTTATTCAGCAGAAGTCCCATCCTCTCCTGCGATTCGTTTCCGACAATTTCCTTAGCCGACAAAGTGGGGTCACCTACCGGTAGTTTGTTAATGTCAATTATCCCCCCCGACTCTTCTACAAGTTCCGACAGCGAATTGAGGTGCCCTCCCGCACCGTGGTCATGAATTGAGATGATTGGGTTTTTGTCAGTCTCGCAAAGTGCCCTTATTGCATTTGCAACTCTTTTTTGCATTTCGGGATTGGAACGTTGTACGGCATTCAGCTCTATCTTATTATCAAACTCGCCTGTGGCAACCGACGACACGGCACCGCCACCCATACCTATCCGGTAATTATCGCCCCCCATAACGATTATTTTTTCACCCTTCCCCGGATGACCTTTCAGACTGTCCTCCTTTTTGCCGTATCCCACTCCTCCTGCAAGCATAATAACCTTGTCATATCCGTATTTTTTCAGTGCGTTGAAATGTTCAAATGTTAAAACGCTTCCGCATATCAGCGGTTGTCCGAATTTATTTCCGAAATCGCTTGCGCCGTTTGAGGCTTTGATAAGAATCTCTTCGGGAGTCTGATACAACCATTCTCTAGGCTTTGTAAACTGCTCCCAGGAGCGATCCTTTCCGGTGCGGGGATATGAGGTCATATAAACTGCTGTTCCGGCGAGGGGAATACTTCCTTTTCCGCCTGCCATCCGGTCGCGAATTTCTCCGCCTGAGCCGGTGGCTGCTCCGTTAAACGGTTCTACCGTTGTGGGAAAATTGTGGGTCTCGGCCTTTAATGAGATAACCGTATTAATTTTTTTTACACCGAAAAAATCGGGTTTATCTTGGGTCAGCGGTGCAAACTGCTCGGCAACAGGCCCTTGAATAAATGCCACATTGTCTTTGTAAGCGGAAACTATCTTACCGGGATTCTCCTTTGATGTTTTTTTAATAAGCGAAAAGAGCGTCTCCGGCATTTCATCACCGTCAATAATAAATGTTCCGTTGAAAATTTTATGTCTGCAATGCTCCGAATTGACCTGCGAGAAACCGAACACCTCACTGTCGGTGAGTTTTCTGTCAAGACGCCGGCTCAGCTCCTCAAGATATTCTATTTCATCATTATTTAAAGCAAGCCCTTCTTGTTCGTTGTATGCTTTGATATCATCAATAAACAGAACCGGTTCAGGTTTTTTGTCAATATGAAAAATATCCTGTCTGAGACCGGGATACAATGACTGAAGCATAGGGTCGTACCCGGCATTTTCACTCTCAACCGGAAAAAACTCTTCAATTCTTTCAATACCGTTGATTCCCATATTCCTCGTAATCTCAACCGCATTGGTGCTCCACGGTGTAACCATCTCTTTTCGCGGTCCGGTGAAAAATCCTTCAAGATTTTGCTTTTCAATATAATTCGTGCCGCCGAAAAGCCAGTTGAGTTTTTCTATTATTTCCGGTGACGGTTTCCCGGCAGTTTCAACTGCATAAACCGTACCGGCAGGGGATGAGAAGAAGTGAACCATTGCAAATTATTTTATAATAAACGAGCCAAAAATATTTCTGCAAATGTAGGAATGATAATAAATGAATTACAGGTAATTTTTTTGCAAATTATTCACAATACGGGCAGAATGGAAAATAATCAGGGTATTCGGGAAGCAGATTGGTTCTCACCAATGTTGTTGCCCCTCTAAATCTCCCCTGTCGGGGAGACTGATGAGAGGATAATCGGTTTTAGGATGCTTTCTCATTATTTCTACCAAGCTATTTTTCTGACTGCGTCCGGTGTTACAAACAGAATGTGTCTCCGCAAATCTACTGATGACTCCGGTGCAATCAACCGGATACCAATTAGATTTTCCCTTTTGTCAGCTTAAAGCAGTCATCCGGAGGTTGCGGGCAGGTTGCTTTGCCGGATTGCAAATCCGTATTATATTCAGTTCCGGATTAGGCTTACCCACGTGCCGGTGCTTAAATCCGGAACAGCCCGGTATTGTGCGCCGGCTACCTTAACCCTGACCATATTCCCATACGGGCTTCTTAACCATTGCCCTACACCTTAATTAGTGCAGATTCGTGAAATTAGTGGGGTTCCAGTTATATTGTTGCCCCTCTAAATCTCCCCTATCGGGGAGACTAATGAAAGGATAGTCGGTTTTGGGATACTTTCTCATTATTTCTATCAACCTGTTTAAGGAAAAGACTGTCGCTCTTCCCTCTCCTACAAGGAGAGGGGCAGGGTGAGGTGATATTACTATTCCATTATTATCAATGAATTTAAATAAATATGAATTTTTCTATTTTATTTACCCCTCACCTTTTTCCGATAGCCATCGGAACTCCCTGAGGGAGAGGAAGGAGCCGTGAAGTGACACCATAGGCGTATCTAACCTTAGCCATTATCCCATACCGGCTTCCTTGCCATAACCTTAAACCTTAATTAATGCTAATTCGTGAAATTCGTGGGCCAAAGTAATCAGGCTAATAAATTTTTAACTCATTTTATGCATAATATTATTGGATATCCATTTTCATTTTCCCGGTATCTGTTAATTTACTATTTTTGACCCCTTGTAAATTCTGACAGATGAAAAAAATTCAGCTACATTGGCAAATCCTTATAGCTCTGGTGTTTGGAGTGCTTTTCGGACTTTATTTCGGTGAATATGTTTCTTATATCGGGTGGATGGGTGATGTTTTTCTCCGTGGTCTGAGGATGGTAATAGTACCTTTGATACTCAGTTCCATTATCTCGGGTGTGGCTAACATCGGAAATGCCGAGAACCTCGGCAGACTTGGTTTAAAGACAATGGGTTACTATATAATGACCAGTATCATTGCCATTCTTACCGGACTCTTTTTTGTCAATATTCTTAAGCCCGGTGCCGGTGCCGATCTCGGCTTTTCGCAGCAGGTTGAAGGTATTGCCGATTCAGGGCGTTCACTTGGGGAGACACTACTGAATATCATTCCGACAAATATTTTTGATGCATTTTCTTCGGGAAGTATGCTGTCAATCATCTTCTTCTCAATTCTTTTCGGGTTTTTTATCACTAAAACGGATAATAAGCCCAGAAAGACAATGACTGACTTTTTCAATGCTTCCTTTGATGTGATGATGAAAATCACAATGTTTATAATTAAATTTACACCTTACGGAGTTTTCGGAATTGTGGCTTTGCAGGTAAGTAAGGCTCCTGACTTTGGCGTTTTGGTACAGCGAATGGGAATATATATGCTCACCGTGCTTCTTGCGCTTACGGTTCATTTTGTTATTTCATTGCCTCTGCTTACGAAATTTATCGGGAAAGTAAATCCGCTAAAGCATTTCAGGGCTGTTACAACACCTTTGCTGACTGCTTTTTCGACTTCATCGTCGAGTGCAACATTACCGCTGACCATGACCGCCGTTGAAAATAATGACGGCGTGTCGAATAAGATAACAAGTTTTACATTACCGCTTGGTGCTACAATAAATATGGACGGAACGGCACTTTATGAATGTGTTGCTGCTATTTTTATAGCCCAGGCGTATGGAGTTGATCTTACATTCTTTCAGCAGATAATCGTTGTGATAACAGCACTGTTGGCTTCCATTGGAGCGGCGGGAATTCCGATGGCCGGAATGGTAATGATAACGGTTATTTTATCAGCCGTGGGCTTGCCGCTTGAAGGTATCGGACTGATATTGTCGGTTGACCGAATCCTTGATATGTTCCGTACTGCAACCAATGTCTGGAGCGACAGTTGCGGAGCGGTTATAATTGCAAAATCCGAAGGTGAGAAACTGAAAGTTTGATGTCAAAGGTCTTTCTCATAAAAAGGCGGAAAGAAAATTTGTAATTAATCGGATAAATTGTCATACTATTGCAACAAAATTGTCAATATGGTTAAATTCTTGAAAAAAGCATACCCGTTTAACAACGATTTGAAGCACAATGCCAAGGTTGTGTTTTTCATCAGCGTCATTATCGGTGGCTTTTTATTCTTTTTTGAACCATTTAATTTTAATGAATTCAGTTTTAATGAAAGAGTAATTATATCTCTGGTTATCAGTGTTATAACATTTGCCGTATTATCATTTAATATGATGGTAATTCCTTCTTTTATCAAATCTTTTATGGATACCCAAAAGTGGAATATTTTTAAAGAAATCCTCTGGAATATATGGTTGCTTATAACTGTCGGGTTCGGTTATTTTATCTATTTCAGGTTTAACCCAATCTTTGAAATTGCACCAAATGACGCATTGAAAATCATTCTGATAAGTATTCTTGCAATCTCAATACTGGTTGTTTTAAATCAAAACCGGTTAATGAAGCTTAACGTTAATCTTGCAATTGAGTTGAATAAAAAACTGTCGTCAAAACTAAATACGGGTCACAATATCGTTTTTTTTGAATCGGAGTATAAAAAAGATTCAATCTCCCTGACTGTTAATTCAATACGGGTTATTAAATCCGCCGGCAATTACATTGAGATTTATTATATTGATAACGGGGAGATGGTAAAGCATTTTGTCAGAAATACACTGTCATATGCTGAAAAGTTGTTGGAAAACTATAATTTTATTTTCAAATGCCACAGAACTTATCTCGTAAATACCCACTTCATAAAAAAAGCGGAGGGGTCGCCTCAGGGTGTGAAATTGGAGGTTGAAAATCTTGATTTTTTAGTGCCTGTTTCACGAAATTACCTTTCAAAATTACAGGAAATCATATAAAAACCCATATCTATTCCTCCCTAATTCTTTTTTGTAAAAATACTTATATAGCTGAAAATAAGCCGGTAAGGCAATGTTATTCGTCCCTGAGACTACATTCTGAAACTATTGAGACCTGTTTGGCATCTATGATGCATTTATTGATGAATACCGGCGTAATTTTGCAAGCATAAAATTTAATAAAAATGAATGCATTACAAATTGGAAATTTAACGGTACCTGTCCCTATAGTTCAGGGTGGAATGGGTATTGGAGTTTCATTATCGGGACTGGCTTCTGCTGTTGCAAATCAGGGAGGAATCGGTGTTATTTCGTCTGTCGGAATAGGAATGAGTTATGAATCTAAAGGAAAATATTCAAGGAGATCAAATCTTGAGGGATTTATAAGAGAAATAAGAAAAGCAAAAGAGCTGGCTCCCGACGGAGTCCTCGGAGCAAATATAATGCTTGCCATAACGGATTTTGACGATATGTTCAAAGCCGCACTTGACGAGAAACTTGATATTGTCTTTGTAGGGGCAGGGTTGTTTATAAAGAAACCTGCAACTGTTACAATGGATGAATTTGTTAATTCCAAAACAAAGATAGTCCCTAAGATATCATCGGCACGAGCAGCCGACCTTACATTCAGGGTGTGGGCAAAAAGTTTCGGCAGGATACCGGATGCAGTTGTTGTTGAAGGCTCAAAAGCAGGCGGACATCTCGGATTTAAGAAACAGGAATTAATGGGCGAGACAAAATCTCTTATTGAAATAGTTAAGGAAACAAAGGAAGTCCTGAAAAAATATGAGGATGAGTTTTCGCAGAAAATACCCATAATCGCAGGCGGAGGAATATATACCGGCGAGGATATGTACGAAACTATGCAGGCGGGAGCTGATGCAGTGAAGGTGGGGACAAGGTTTGTTACAACATACGAATGTGATGCCGATACAAAGTTTAAAATGCAGTATATAAAAGCATCAAAACCTGAGGATGTTGTTATTATTGACAGCCCGGTTGGATTACCCGGAAGGGCGATTAACAATAAGTTTCTGAAGCAAATCTCGGCCGGAGAGAAAAAACCTGTCAGTTGCTCCTGGCAATGTCTGAAAGGTTGTGATTACAGGAAAATTCCTTACTGTATTGCCGAAGCACTTTTTAATGCAGCAAGCGGAAATCTTGATAAAGGATTTGCATTTGCAGGAAGTAACGGATACCGTGCAACAAAAATTGAAACCGTTGAAGAGGTTTTTGACGATTTTATTACCGGATATTATCAATCTGCTCCCAAAAAGCGGGAAGAGATATTTGCCGAAGTGGCGTAATTTTATTCTTTACAGTTTTTTGCATATTGCCTGTAATTCTCCTCTCCTCCCCAGGTCGGAGAGAGAACATTTTCGGGAATATCGTTTTTAAACTTTTCGACTGCCTTTGAAAAGTAAGGGCAAGCAGCCTCTTTGCCGCCGCCATATTTTTGCGGTGTATGCAGTAGGTTTAACCCGAGAAGGTAATATGCTCTCGGATTATCGGGATTAAATTCTATTGCCTGTTCAAGTGCTCTGGTAGCCTTTTCCGAATATTCCTTACCTTTATTTACCGGATCGGTCTGGATATAGGCCTCATCAATAAAGCCCTGTAACACAAATAATTCCGACTCATCGGGATATATTTCTATGGCTTTGTCAACAAACGATTGTGCCTTGGCAAGATACTTTACTCGTGCTTCGTTGTTTTTATTAATAAAACTCATATTGAGATAACAATAGGCAGCATAATAAAGCGGATGCCATTTGTCGGATTGGGCCTGCGATATCTGTTCAAAGTTATCTGCAAGAGTTTGCAGCTCCTGAAGCGTTCTTGCCATTTTTATCGCCTTTTTTTGCTTTATCATAACATCCATATAATCTTCAATATCCTGAGTAAAGCCGTTAAAAGTCAAAGCTGCAAGAAAGAGGGTAATTATAGTAATTCTCATAACTGTTTTTATTTGTTTTCCACCAAAAAGTATTCCGTTAAGCTATGCAAAGATAGTAATTTTACAAAGCTATCTGCTAATGAAGACTGGCCCCAATCAGATGAATAAACTCCTCACGTGTCTCTTTTTTTCTGAAAGCTCCGGTAAAATCGGAGGTTGTAGTAACGGAATTTTGTTTTTGTATTCCGCGCATCATCATACACAGATGTTGAGCCTCAATAACTACCGCCACACCAAGCGGGTTAAGCGTTTCCTGAATACATTCCTTTATTTGCGTAGTAAGCCGTTCCTGAACCTGAAGTCTGCGTGCAAAGGCATCCACAACCCTTGCAATTTTACTAAGTCCCGTTATGTACCCGTCAGGGATATATGCAACGTGAGCCTTCCCGATAAACGGAATCATGTGGTGTTCGCACATTGAGTAAATCTCAATATCTTTCACAATTACCATTTCGCGATAATCTTCCTTGAACTTTGCCGAATTGAGTATTGCAACCGGATCAAGAAGGTAGCCATGTGTAAGAAACTGTATTGACTTGGCAACTCTTTCGGGCGTATCAAGAAGACCCTCCCTGTCGGGGTCTTCGCCTATCAGTCTGAGTATCTCTTTATAATGGTAGGCCAGTTTATCAACATTTTTATAATTATAGAGGTCAATTTTTTCGTAACCGTCCAGTTGGTTGACCTCTGCCATTTCTCTTAATCGTTCGTTTGTCATTTTAATATTTTTTATTTGCCGAAATATTCGACAAAATTATTTTCAGTCTCAACAATTTTAATTGAGTGCAGTTGTGCACCCATTTTTCTGACCGGTGTTTCCAGCTCATTCCAAAAAGCAAGAGCCATATTTTCGGTCGAAACAATTTTCCCTTTTAGGAAATCCACTTCAAGGTTCAGGTTTTTATGGTCGATTTTGTCAATTATTCTCCTTTTTATTATCTCACTAAGTGTTTTTATGTTGATTACAAATCCTGTTTCCCGGTTTATCTCACCTTTCACTGTTACATATAACACATAATTATGTCCGTGCCAGTTTGGATTGGAGCATTTTCCGAACACTTCATAGTTTTTCTTATCGTCCCAGTCCTCCCTGAAAAGCCTGTGTGCAGCATTAAACCGCTCTCTCCTTGTCAGATACATCATAAATCACCCATTTTTGAAAACCCAAATGTACAAAAAAATAAAATCCGGTATCAGAATTAAAAAAAAAACTCTGATACCGGATTGAATTGTAATGTAAACAGGTATTAGTTCTGAAAATCTTTTAATGTTTCCATCAGCTTTTTTCTGCTAAAGAAAATTCTGCTTTTGACAGTCCCTATTGAAAGGTTTAGTTTTTCGGCAATTTCCCTGTATTTATATCCCTGAAAGTGCATCAGAAACGGAATACGATGCTCATCGGAAAGCGCATTTACAACCTTCTCAAGTTCGGAGTGGTTATATTGCGACTCAGGTGTTTCATGTCCCGATTTGCTTGAAGTATTCAGAAAAAACAGGTCTTCAGTAGTATCAATCATTGTTTTGTATTTCGACTCTTTCCTGTACTTATTTATGAAAGTGTTTTTCATAATCGTATAAACCCAGGCTTTCATATTTGTTGACGGATCAAACTTATCTTTATGTGTAATAGCCTTCAGATATGTCTCCTGAACCAGGTCCTGAGCATCCTCCTGATTTGTTGTCAATGAAAAAGCAAAATATCTTAGATTATCTTTTAGATTGAGTATCTGATGATTAAATTCTATTGCTGTCATAGTTTCTAAAATTTAATATTTATTGTTTAATATTTGTGCGGCAAAAGTAAACACAATATTTGAAAAAACGGCAGTTATTTAGAATTATTTTAAATAAAAAATTCATCCGACAACTTACTACACGTATAATCAATCGGTTAAGGTAAATAATTTATTTATAATGCGTTTAGCATTTTATAAAATATGTTAAACGACCAATTTATTCTTAAATACTCTCGGATTGTTATAAAAGGTAACATTTTCAGGGAGGTTCTCTCCCAGACTGCGAATGCCGAATCCGGAAATGCAAATAGGCAGGTTGTTGAATTTTTGTGCCAGATCATTAATGTATCCGACAAATTCGGTGTATTTCAAAGGAGCTGCAACAGAAGTCATCAGCCCGTGAATTTCCCGGGTTTTTACCATTTCGGACAAACAGCCTGTTGGAACATTTGCTCCAAGATAAATGACTTTAAAACTGTTTTTTCGTAAAATATAAGAGTGGAATAAAAGTCCGAGTTCATGAAATTCTCCTTCGGGCAGGAAAAGCAGATATGTTTTCGTGTCGCCGTTATATGTATTAACCAGACCGTCAATTGCGACAATTATCTTCTGGCGAACAAGGTTCGATATGAAATATTTATGCGAAGTTGTGATTGTTCCTATCTGCCACAGAATCCCGATTTTTTCAAAAAAAGGATAAAGAATATTTATAACGGCATCTTCAAACCCCATCTTTATAACAGCCGTATTAAATATTTTTTCAAACATATTTTCATCAAGGTCAATCATCGAAACGACAAGACCTTCTATCTGACTTTCAAAGTCATTCAGAGTATGTGCAAGATTAAGAATCTCTTCCGATATAGCTGTATCGGTCAGATTTACAATTGCAGATATTTTAAAACCGTTACGGTTCAGAATGGAAACATTCAGGAGCTTTTTCAGGTCGTCGTCATCATAATACCTGATATTGGTATTTGTCCTTTTCGGCTCGACAATATTATACCTCTTTTCCCACATACGTATTGTGTGAGCCTTGATTCCGGTAAAATTCTGAAGGTCTTTAATTGAGTAGTGAGCCATAAAATAATTCTAATTGTTTTGTAAAAGCAATAATCTAAACAACAATTGTTGCAAAAAGTTTAAAATGAAAAAAAATCATGTACATTTGCGACATAAATATTTCTGAAAAGAGGGAAAATATGCCGAAAATATCCGTTGTTGTAATTACTCTCAACGAGGAGAAAAATATAGGCCGATGTATTGATTCGGTACGGGAAATTGCCGATGAAATAGTTGTTGTTGACTCATTTTCAACTGACAGAACGGAGGAAATTTGTCGTGAGAAGGGAGTCAGGTTTATTCAGAACAGATTTGAGGATTATGTCAAACAACATGAGTTTGCCGACAGGCAGGTAACAAATGATTACATACTTACTCTTGATGCCGATGAATCGCTTTCGCCCGAGTTGGTCGAATCTATCAAAAATGTAAAAAAATATCTGAAAAACGACGGTTATTTTATGAACAGAATGACCAACTATTGCGGGAAATGGATAAAGCATTCCGACTGGTATCCCGATAAAAAGTTAAGATTGTACGACCGTACAAAAGGAAAGTGGGTTGGAAAGAAAGTTCATGAAAGATTTATCCTTGTGGAAGGAACATCAACAGGATTCCTGAAAGGCGACATTTTGCATTACTCGTTTTACACTATTGACGAACATATTCTTCAGGCGAATAAGTTCAGTACGCTTGGCGCAGAAGCACTGCACGAAAGCGGTAAAAAAGTTTCCCTTTTAAAAATATTTTTTAGTCCTACCATCAAATTTATCAGAAACTATTTATTAAAACTCGGTTTTCTTGACGGATTTTACGGCTTTGTAATTTGCAGAATAGCTGCCTTTGAAACCTTCCTGAAATATACCAAGGCAAGGCATTATATAAAAAGTGACAAGGGTAAATGATAAGCACAAAACTCAAAACAAACCGGGATTTTAAAAACATTCTGAATCCTTTGTAAAAAGCTTAGTTACGATTTTGCTATTGCATAATTCGGGGTTATTATTATCGTCCATATTTTTTCCATATTAAAGTACGGTTTTGTTTAATTTAATACTATACATTTGCATTTGATTATCCTTCCAAAATAGTTTTAATAAATTATAAACATAAATAGAATGAAATCTGTTGTTTTTACGTTTTTTTTAATGTTTTTTACATTAAACAGTTATTCGCAGTATAATCTTATTACCGTAAATCCTTACTTTACATCTGACATAAGCGGATGGAATTACTCCGGAGATATAACGGCGACACATGTAGCCGACGGAGCCTTAACTCCGGGAGCAGTTCAAATAACTGTTAATACTTCAAACGGAAATATAAACAATGCGCAGATGTATTGTAATAATTTTTCAATACCTGACAGTCTGCGCGGCAAAATGCTGTATTTTACGGTTTTTGCCAAAGGAGCCGATTCCTTGAAATTAAGAATACGGATATATGTATTTCATGCTTCGGGTGGCTATTCGGTGACGAAATCAAACTATTTGACATTGGATACGGTCTTTAAGAGGTTCTCAATCCCTGTAAACACGCGCACAGAGGATTACACATTTAATGTTGTACTTCAACATGGCTCAAAGACTGGAATTTATACCTTCGATGATATTTCAATGGTTAATGCCAATGTAGATTTCAGAGAAATACGTCAGTTTGACAACTGGTCACCACGCCTGTTCAGACACCCCGATTCAATTGTCACACAACAACTTCCGCATGGAATTTCCGATTTGACACTATGGCTTGACCCCGGGGATACCGTCGCGAAGGTTATGTCAACACAATTTGGAGTAAATTCAAATTTCAGAAGCAAAGACGGTCTGGTTAACAGATCGCATATTTACGAAGAGTTCGGAGCATTTAGGTATCCTGCCGGTTCCGGCTCAAATATCTATTTTTGGGATTGTAATATTCCCGACAGTTTTGCAATTGACATAAACACATATTGCGGAACACACTGGAAATTCCTTGACCCGGATCATTTTTTGCAATTTAAAAATAATGCCGATGGGGAGCCGACCATTGTTGTGAATTACTTTTATGCTAGATATGGTGTTACTCCTGAAGGAACACGTGAGGCACGCGTTCAACAGGCAGCGGATTACGCAGCATCCTGGGTGTATTATTATAATGTTCAAAATAATGCAAATATTAAATACTGGGAGATAGGAAACGAATGCTACGGTTCTTGGGAGACGGGATACAATGTGAACGGCAGTATAGTGACGGGAAAAGAGTATGGTGAAGACTTGTGTGTGTTTGCTGAGGCTATGAAAGCTGTTGATTCCACTATCAGAATAGGTGCGGTACTTTCCCACAATAATTTTGAATGGAATAATCAGGTTATGCATGAGGTCGAAAACCATGCCGATTTTTTGATATTTCATCATTATTTTAATATACACAATGCCGATAATGCCACCGGAGCTTTGAATTCAATACAAACAGACATTAAAGAACTACAGGCTGCTGCATTTATGAATACCTCCAAACCTAAAGGGTTTTTCCCGGTTTGTATGACTGAATTTAATATTCAGGGCGACGAAACTACCAATATGTTTAACGGTCTTTTTGTTGCCGATGTACTCGGTACTTTTGTTAATACTAATATTGACCTTTCCACAATTTGGGTAAATGAATGGAATATAAACGGAAACTTTACTCACGGTATTTTGGCTAAAAATGATCCTCAACAAGCCAATTATACGGCAAGACCAAGCTATACTCCTTATTACTATTACGGAAAATGTTTCGGTGATTATCTGACCGGTGATTCACTTTCATCCGGAAGTAACGAATTAAAGTCCTATTCCTCGGTTTTCTCATCAGGTGAATTAGGAGTGGTTCTTTTGAATTATTCCGATAGTACAAGATATGTTACATTTGATATTCTGGACGGTTCAAAACCCGACAGCATTTTTTGGTACACTGTTTATGCCGATGATTTGGCTTTGGGCAACAGAAAGTTTTATGTGAATGGAATTACAAGTAATACTACTGGTGGCGGACCTGTAAATCTTGATGATGTTCCGGCCTTTTCCGCCGGTTATACCGATACTTCCGTCTTCAAATTATTGCCGTTTTCCGTTTCTTATGTTGTTGTGAAAAGAAAAACTATATGGACAGGTAATACTTCGGATAATTGGTCGGAACCACCAAACTGGAGTACCGGTAAAGCACCTGAAATACAAACAAACACATATATTCCAGCTGCTCCTGACGGTGGTAATTTCCCTGAATCAAATTCTGTTGCCTCCGCCGTTTGCAATGATTTGTCAATTGAAAACGGTGCACACATAATTGTACCCGCTAATATGAAGTTAACTGTAAACGGTACTCTCTCAAACCTGTCGGGGGATTCCGGTCTTATTTTGAAAGCGGATACTTCGGGAACAGCTTCCTTACTTCATAATACACAAGATGTTCAGGCAACAGTAGAAAGCTATCTGTCGCAGGATAAATGGCATATGGTATCCGCACCGGTATCCGATGCCCTCTCCGAAGTTTTTGTTAACCTATATTTGATTTACTTTGATGAAACCGATTATACGTGGCATTATATAACACCGCTAACATACGATTTGACTGAAGGACACGGATTCTTTGCCTGGTCAAGCAGCTCAGCAACAGGCAATGCCACCGTAACATATAACGGAACGCTTAATAACGTGGATATCTCAGTCGCGGGACTCAGCTATACATCTTCACAGCCTGCCGACAAGCGGGGGTGGAATATGCTTGGGAATCCATACCCGTCATACATTAATTGGAACGGCAACTGGACGAGAACAAACGTTGATGCAACTGCCTA
>CAYOZZ010000089.1:0-5820 GCA_964408535.1 uncultured Bacteroidales bacterium
AAATTACCTTACTTTTGCGCCTTATTTAAAATGAAATAATTGATGGTACTGGATTTTTCGGTTTTAAAAAACATACTCTCGCAAAGAAAGAAAATAGCAATAGTTTCGCATACCAACCCTGATGGCGATTCCATCGGTTCGTCGCTTGCATTATATCACTTTCTGAAGGCATACGGTCACCTGCCCGAGGTAGTGGTACCAAATGAATATCCCGGCTTTCTTGCCTGGATGCCGGGAGAGGAAAACATTCTGCTTTGTACAAGGGATAAAGAACAGGGAAGAAAAGCTCTTTCCGAAGCGGAAATAATATTCTGTCTCGACCACAATGCACCTTCACGAACCGGAGAGATGGAAGAGGCATTTAAAAATGCCGGGGGATTAAAAATAATGATTGACCATCATGTCAATCCCGACCTGTCAGCCTACGATATGGCCTTTTCAACTACGGAGACATCCTCTACTTCCGAACTGGTTTTTGATATGATGTCGGAACTTAACCCCGGGCTAATTGACAAAACAATTTCGGAGTGCATTTATGTCGGAATAATGACAGATACAGGGTCATTCAGTT
This sequence comes from uncultured Bacteroidales bacterium, assembly GCA_964408535.1. Classification (GTDB taxonomy): domain Bacteria; phylum Bacteroidota; class Bacteroidia; order Bacteroidales; family JAADJA01; genus JAADJA01. The sequence goes on from CAYOZZ010000089.1 coordinate 572, forward strand.
ACTCCTGCAACTCCGAAAAGACGTTCAGAACCGTTGCAGAGCTTTATAAAAACGGTATTGACGGTGTTAAAATTCACAAGCTTGTTTATGATACGTTTTCGGAAAGCAGGCTGCGTCTTCTCGGATACTGCCTGAGTGAAAAACTGGTTGTCCTGCCTGAATACCACACGGCATATATCTGGCTGACCCGCAAAGAACTCAACAGATTCAACTTCAAAACAGGTGATACCGAAGGAGTTGTGAATTATGCACTCGGTATCAAAGGGATAAAATTTGCCGCCCTTTTCACTGAGAAAGAGAATAAAATAAGAATTTCATTCCGCTCAACCGGCAACTTTGAGGCCAACGTTTTCGCAAGAACACATTTTGAAGGCGGCGGACATAAAAATGCCGCCGGCGGCGACTCGTTTATCCCTATGAAAGAAACACTAAAAAAGTTTGAACAACTTCTGATTGAATACAAAGACAAACTTTCGGGTTAAATAATGTTAAATATTGTAATCAACACTCTCATTTAACGTTTCTTTGTAAATTGATAAAAAAAATGATTCCTAACAGATTTTACATAAAGGTATTTCCGCTACTCCCTTTACTATTACTGTCGTTATTAACAGTATCATGCCAGGAAAATAAAGAGAGAAAAAAGGAAACTGACAAGAAAGAGATAAAGGAAACATTGGTTAAAGTAAACAAAAAACTTGTTTTGACCGAGGATGAAAGAATCAGCGATTATATGCGCCGTCACAACTGGAAAATGAAAGAGACGGGAACAGGACTCAGGTATTTGATTTACAAACATGGAAAGGGTGAAAAAGCAGGAAAAGACAAGATTGCAGTGCTAAATTTTACGGTCGGATTGCTTACAGGTGATATACTGTACTCTTCTGACGTTAAGGGTGTTAAAGAATTTAAAATAGGACAGGGAGGAGTAGAAAGCGGACTTGAGGAAGGAATTTTATTGTTAAGAGTAGGTGACAGAGCAAAATTTATTATACCTTCGCACCTTGCTTACGGATTGGTGGGCGACGGAGATAAAATCCCGGCAAAAGCAACATTGGTCTATGATGTAGAACTTATTGAATTAAAATAAACTAAGTAATTAAATTAAAAAAATGAATTTCAAAAAGATTGTTTCAGGATTTGCAATTGTTATTGCAGCGACACTTGTCTTTACGGCTTGTGATCAAAAAGGAGCTTCATCTTCTTCAAAAGATGTTGTAATTATTTCCGACATTGACAGCGTTAGTTATGCTATTGGTGTTGATGTAGCCTCCAGTATTAAGGAAATGGGATTTAAAGAGATTAATTCCGCTGCCGTTGGAAAAGCTTTCAATGATGTTTTTAACGATATCCCGGTTTTGATATCAAGGGAAAAAGCACAGCCGATTATCAGAACCTATATTGATAAAGTAAGGGCTGAAAAGGCAAAAGAGGCTGAGAAAGAGGCGAATGATTTCCTTGAAAAGAATGCAAAGAAAGAAGGTGTGAAAACCACGGAAAGCGGACTTCAGTACAAAATAATAAAAGAGGGAACAGGTGCTATACCAAAGGTAACCGATAAGGTCAAGGTTTATTATAAGGGCACACTGACCGACGGCACCGAATTTGACAGCACTAAAGAGGGTAATCCTGCCAGTTTTTATCCTAACGGAGTAATCAAAGGATGGACAGAAGCCCTGACAATGATGCCGGTAGGTTCAAAATGGCAACTCTATATTCCTCCCGCACTTGGTTACGGGGCAAATCCCCCGAGAGGAAGCAACATTCCTCCGAACAGTGTTCTTATTTTCGATATCGAATTATTAGAAATTGAACCGGGAAAATAGGCCGGAAAATCAATAAAATCAGTATTAATCCATAAATCGAATCACAATGAATTTACACGAATATCAGGGAAAATCATTGTTAAAAAAATTCGGGGTTTCAGTTCCCGAAGGAATGATTGCCTTTTCACGCGAGGAAGCTGTTGAGGCTGCAAAACAATTGCAAAAAAGTACCGGAACAGACAAATGGGCTGTCAAAGCACAAATTCACGCCGGCGGACGGGGAAAAGGCGGCGGTGTTAAAATTGCAAAAACTCTTGATGATGTTTTTCAATATGCAGAACAAATTATCGGAATGAAGCTCGTCACTCCTCAAACGGGAAAAGACGGCAAACTTGTCAGAAAAGTCCTCATCGAAGAGAATATTTACTATCCGGGTGAGTCGGAAACTTTTGAGTTTTATATGTCAATTTTGCTGAACAGACAGACAGGCCGTAATATGATAATGTACTCGCCCCGTGGCGGTATGAACATTGAACAGGTTGCCGAAGAGACACCGGAAGAGATATTTACCGAAGAGATTGACCCGAAGGTGGGAATAATGCCTTTCCAGACAAGAAGGGTTGCCTTTAATCTCGGTCTTAGCGGAAAAGCTTTCAAGGAGATGACAAAATTTGTGGCGGCTCTTTACAAAGCATACACAGGTATTGATGCCTCACTGTTTGAAATTAACCCGGTTATCAAAGCTGCCGACGACAGAGTTTTTGCAGCCGATGCCAAAGTTGTTGTTGATAACAGCTCGTTGTACCGCCATCCCGACATTATGGATATGCGCGACTTTGACGAGGAAGACCCCATGGAAGTTGAAGCCGGTAAATACGACCTCAACTACGTTAAACTTAACGGAAACGTCGGTTGTATGGTTAACGGCGCCGGCCTTGCTATGGCAACAATGGATATAATCAAACTTTCGGGCGGCGATCCGGCAAACTTCCTCGATGTAGGGGGTGCTGCCGACTCTAAACGCGTGGAGGAAGCTTTCAGAATAATCATAAAAGACCCGAATGTAAAAGCTATCCTCGTTAATATCTTCGGCGGTATTGTAAGATGCGATGCCGTCGCACAAGGTGTTGTGGATGCTTATCACAGAATCGGAAATATTGATATTCCGATCATTGTCCGGCTTCAGGGTACAAACGCTGAAGAGGGTAAGAAGATAATTGACGAATCGGGATTGAAAGTCCACTCGGCAATACGTCTGCAGGAAGCTGCCGAACTTGTTAAAGAGGTTGTTTAACCTGAATTATGCATTAACACAATCGAACCGGTGCATTTAACCGGGAAATCTTTATCCCGGAAACTTCTATGCATAAGACCGGTTCAATAACAGATATTTCAAAAGAAAAGCTGCCCTTCAGGGCGGCTTTTTCGTTTTGGGCCGAAAGTGCTTCATAAAAATCCGTCAATCGGATTTTCTGATTACTTTTGCAAAAGAAGATTTTTATAACGGGAATTAAAGTTCGGGCAACGCCACAGGCGTTGCCAAAATGATAACGAATAAAACAAAACGTTGAGTAACAGAAACATACCACTTGCCGAGGTTTTGCGCCCGGTGACTCTTGACGAATATATCGGGCAGGAACATATTGTCGGTAAAGATGCCATACTGAGAAAGGCTATTGAATCGGGCAATATTCCTTCGATGATTTTCTGGGGACCTCCGGGTGTCGGGAAAACCACACTCGCTTTCATTATTTCAAAATATCTGAAACGGCCTTTTTTTACACTGAGTGCCATTAGCTCGGGCGTAAAAGAGGTCAGGGAAGTAATTGCCAAAGCAAACGATACCGGAGACGGCGCAATCCTTTTTATTGATGAGATACACCGCTTTAACAAATCGCAGCAGGATTCGCTTCTCGGAGCCGTCGAAAGAGGTGTTATCACATTAATCGGTGCCACGACCGAAAACCCGTCATTCGAAGTTATCTCACCACTCCTGTCACGCTGCCAGGTCTATATTCTGAAAGACCTTAACAAGCAGCATTTGACAGAACTGACAAAGAGAGGTGTTGAAAAACTTTCGGAAGAGAACGGTTTAAAAATCACTATTGAGGAGAATGAAGCCTTGCTGCGGGTATCCGGCGGTGACGCTCGCAAGCTGCTGAATGCAATTGAGCTGGTTGTTAATTCCGAAGGTAACGGCAAAAAGGAAATAGTCATTACAAACGATAAAGTACAAAGGGTTATACAAAAAAATCTTGCCGTTTACGACAAATCGGGAGAGATGCACTACGACATCATATCGGCTTTCATAAAATCAATCAGGGGCAGCGATCCCAATGCCGCCGTTTACTGGCTTGCACGTATGGTTGAGGCAGGCGAAGACCCGAAATTTATCGCCCGGCGGCTTGTAATTCTTGCCTCCGAAGATATCGGCAATGCCAATCCTACTGCAATGGTTCTGGCACAAAGTTGTTTCCAGGCTGTCAATATGATCGGCTATCCCGAGAGCAGGATAATACTTTCGCAAACAGCCGTCTATCTTGCCAATTCGCCAAAGAGCAACGCATCTTATATGGCAATTAAAAAAGCTCAGGGTTACGTCAGAAAAACCGGCGACCTTCCTGTCCCGCTCCATCTGCGAAACGCACCCACAGGACTTATGAAAGATATAGGCTACGGAAAAGATTATAAATATGCCCACGACTTCGACGGAAACTTCACCGACCTCGAATTTCTTCCGGATAAAATCAGAAAAACAAAATTCTACGACCCTGGAAACAATCCGAAAGAGAATGAGTTCAGAAAAAGACTGAGAGCTTTGTGGAAAGGAAAGTACGGGTATTAAAACCTTACTACTTTCACCTCACCCTGAAACAGTTTTTTTAAACCTTTTTTTTGTATTTTTGCCGGTTTGTGAGGTGATGATTAATGTAATTATTAGAGGAGGACTTCAAACAAAAAGATATAGATAAAATGATGATAATTTTGTTAGTAAATAAAGAAAAAGCTAACCCGCAAATAGCACATTTGCAATTCGCACGAGCCAATGCTCAAATCCTAAATTGCAAAAGAGCTATTTTTTTCCTACGCTAAAGATAAATTTAGACTAAATGATTGATGAAAAAGAAATATTGGAAATCTTACATAATTCTCCGAGTGTTGAGATATTAAAACTTAAACAGCTAGACATAATAATAGAATTTTTTATTAGAACTTTTAAAACAGATAAAAGTAGTGTTAATTATGAAAATTTACTCTTGTCATTATCAGACTTTTTGGAGTTTAAGCAAATTGAAACTGATGAAGATAATGTAATTAATATTTTTGATACATACGAAGAAAAAGCAAAAAAATACATAAAGAATTGGACAAACAAAGGGTTTCTTACTAATTACAGAAATGAAAACGGCGATGTTATTTATGAATTATCTTCACATTCAAATAAAACAATTGATTGGCTTTCAAGTTTAAAAAAGAAAGAAT
>CAYOZZ010000090.1:0-21040 GCA_964408535.1 uncultured Bacteroidales bacterium
GTTTTTCAAATATCAATTTGGGAATACTCAAATGTTTTCATTGAACCACCTAAAGATTATCAAACATTATATCTCCGGAGATACTTGTTTCGATTGCAGAAAGTTTAGTTCTTACTTTTATAAACTTGACTTAGAATTTAAAACTCACGAAAATGGACTTTTTATTTATTGGAAAGGTTTTAATGAGAATAAAAAAATCTAAATAAACCACTAAGTATCAGTGAATTAAAATGGCATAATATTTTCTTCTCCAATAGTAATTATCTGCTTTTTTCGATGAATAACTTTGAATACTTGCGCAATACACTGAAACCGAAAACATTTATTAAAATGAGGCATCCTAATAAAAATAGTCAATTAAAAAAAAGTTACTTCATTCATAAAAAATTATTCATTAAAGAAAATCCAACAAATAAATATCACAAAAAATAAATATGTTTATTTAAAAGTTATTCTTACTGATAGTGTACCTGTGATCAGGATTATCTGTGACGATTCAAATATTGTTAAACAATCTGCTGATATTGAAAGTGAGTTATTGGATTATTTAAAATCTTTTGAAGGATTAAATGATATTGATTCGGTTTATTTTCCATTATCGTTATATCCTGGATTGCTAGATAAGCAATAATTATTTTATGAATAATTTTTAAACTAAGAAGTTGTTACTGATTTAAATAACCTTTATGACATAATTGTACCGAATGGCTATGGAGGCGGATAATACAATAGTTATTCTAAAAAATTGACATATATGGGAATACGCCACTTTATGAGCCTTTGTAACTAAGTGACTTAGTGACATTATTTTTTATTAACACTTCTATAATGGGACATTTTTTTACCACAAAGGCAAAAAAAAAATTGGTCTAAACAAACGAGGGTAGTATAATAAAAAACACCACATTAAATCAAAACAAAAATCACCAATGTTATGGAACCGTAAAATTTAACCGCCCATATTGAAAGAGATAGAGAAAAACATTGAAAATCAATAAACCTGCCCGGGCGTCGGTATTTTACCTTTAACGGTTTTTTTGGCAACATTAAATGCTATTTCAATAGTCATAAATGTACGAACCGCTTTAGTATTTCGTACGCCCGGATTCCATCTCAACAGTTTCACAACTCTTATGGCCTCCTCGGTACATCCTGCACCCACCCTTTTTTCAGCTACAATATTTGAAATCCGCCCTGTTGGTTCAACCACAAACTTTAGTTTTACAACTCCCGAAACAGCCTGCTTGAATGCAGCTTCGGGATATTTTAAATTATTGGCAATAAATGTACTAAAGTTACAATCACGGCTTGAGAATACAGGTGACGGTGTTCTGGTGACCTCTTTTAATGAATAAATCTTATCACTCTTATCAACCGGCTCAAAGGGATAGAATAACTCTGTATATCCTCTTGCTTTGCACGCTTTTTTATATTTTTTAATGTCGAATTTAATCTCATACGAGTAAACATAATTCACAGGCTCTCCAATCCTTTCAGCAGGTTTCCACAATATCTTTCTGAAAATCCGCAAAGCCTCATCGTCAATTTCCGGACTTACCGACCGTACTATTTTCAAATCGGATATGCTTCCGTCTTTGTTAACTACAAACGAAAATTTCACGGTTCCTTCCGTTTTTTGTCGGAGGGCATTTTCGGGATAAACCATCTCCTCTTTGATAAACTCCTTAAGCTCTCTTTTACCACCCCAGGGCGAAGGAAATGTCAGCGACTGAGCCTTTAATGAACAGGGTAGAGTTAGCGATACAGCTAATGCGAAAATAAAAATAATCTTTAAATGGCATTGTTGAGGTTTCATCTGTTTGTCATTATTTTTCAAAACATCCCGTAAAATTAAGAAAAATTTTAAAGCAGGTACAATTATTGCTTATTTTTACAGCTCGAATTTTAATTCAATTTATCAAACTGATGAATATTCTTTATTTATTTTCGGGATTTATCGCGGGAGGACTCATCATCTTCCTTTATATGAAAACCAAGATTACATCAAAAACCGGTGAGCTTAAAGAAGAGTTTGCCGCCCGTGAAAAACAAAATACAGATGAAATAAACAATCTTGATAAGGAGAAAAGTATTCTTAGTGAGAAATACGGAGATTTACAGATAATCAAAGAAAAGCTTGAGACAGAGTTGGATTCGGAAAGGCAAAAGAACGAACAGTTGCAAAACCGGATTGCAAAGGCTGAAGTCGAATACCGTAATCTTCAGGAAAAACTCGACACTCAAAAGAAAGAGATGGAAGAGTTGCAAAAGAAATTCGCTTCGGAGTTTGAAAATATCGCTAATAAAATTCTGAAACAAAACTCTCAGGAATTTACCTCGGTAAATGAAAAAAAGATCGGAGATATTCTGAACCCGCTAAAAGAGAAAATCAGGGATTTTGAAAAAAAGGTTGAGGATACCTATCAAAAAGGCCTTAAAGACCAAACCGACCTGAAAGCCGAATTAAAGAAACTTTATGAGATAAATTATAAAATAAGCGAGGAGGCAAACAATCTGACAAGAGCACTAAAGTCGGACACAAAAAAACAGGGAAACTGGGGAGAGCTTGTCCTTTCAAGGGTTCTGGAACGCTCAGGGCTTGTCGAGGGTACTGAATATGAAACCCAGACATCAACCCGGAACGACGAAGGTAATATAATCAGACCCGATGTTGTTGTGAAACTCCCTGACAATAAGCATATTATTATTGACTCGAAAGTATCGTTGACAGCTTACGAAGCTTTTGTCAATTCAGATGACGATGCTTCAAGGGAGAAGTTTTTGAAACAACACATTAGCTCAATTAAAAATCATGTTAAGGAGTTAAGCGAAAAGAGTTATCAAAATGCCGAAATATTCGACACTCCCGACTTTGTCCTTCTGTTTATGCCACTTGAATCGGCTTTCAGTGCTGCTATCCAGGCCGACAACAGCTTGTTCGGATTTGCGTGGGATAAAAAAATCGTTATTGTAAGTCCGACAACCCTGCTTGCAACATTAAGGACAATATCGTCAATATGGAAACATGAAAAACAAACGCGTAATGCTTTGGAAATAGCAAAACAAGGCGGCGCACTGTACGATAAATTTTTCGGACTCGTTACCGATATGGAAAAGCTGGGAAACCAGTTGAACACTGTGAGAAAGACTTTTGATGATGCTCACGGCAAACTTACGGGCGGAAGGGGCAATCTGATAAAACAAGTGGAGAAACTGAAAGAACTTGGCGCAAAAGCTGCGAAATCATTGCCCGGGAAATATCTTGAGGAGTGATTGATTCGACGGATGTTAGCGGAATATCAATAAAATACAGAAATAAAAACAGATGAGGTTTAAAGTTATTCTTCCGGTATTACTATTATCGTTTTTAACGGTTAGCTGTAATATATACGCAAGGAAACTCAGCAAAACAAACATTGCCCGATTATACGACGAAGATAATTTTTCTTTTTTTCAGGCGGTAATCTATCATAAATCAGATTCCATATCACAGGTTTATGTTAGTCTTAAGCCGGACGATTTCAGGTTTATCAGTAACCGGAATAATCCTGTAATCGGTGCAAATATTGAAATCAGATATGAATTGTATCAGTCCTGGGAATCGGCGGCAATAATGGATTCTGCGACAATTAAGGTTAACGACACTTCAAGCTATGGCAAGGGCCTGGAAATGATAGTTGATTTCGAGGTAAAAGCCCGCTTCCCAGGAAACTACATACTGAAAATCATACTTACCGACCTCAACATCAGAAAAGATAATGAAGTTTTCCGGTTTTTTAATCTTGAAAAATCAAACAAAATCAGCCGGCAGAACTTTTTAGTTACCGACAGCGACGGCTTCCCGGTATTTAATAATTATATCTATCCGGGACAATATTTCCATATTCTGTATAACGACACAACCGTCAGCAAACTTTATATTCGCTATTACAACAAAACGTTCCCGCTTGCAAAACCGCCTTTTGCAACCGTAAAAGATGTTACGTACAAATTTAAACCCGACAGCATTTTATCAACGGAACTGGTTCACGGATACTCACCCCTGCTTGAATTACCTGACAGGGGTATTTATCATTTCCAACCCGACCTGACAAAACCCGACGGTCTCACATTATTCGGTTTTGATGACGGTTTTCCCGAAATTGCAACACCGGCTTCCGCTATTGCTCCGTTACGTTATCTGACGACCTCGAAAGAATACAATATCCTGCTTTCGTACACCGATTACAAAACTGCTATTGACAGCTTCTGGCTCGAAAGGGCTTCCAATAATGAGGAACGCGCAAAAAACATGATAAAAAAATACTATTCGAGAGTACAAAATGCCAATCTGATTTTCTCATCATTTATTGAGGGCTGGAAAACGGACAGAGGCTTGATTTATATCATTTACGGTCCGCCGACAGAGGTTTACATAAAAAACGGCGAAGAGAAATGGGTTTACGGAAAATCGGGTAACCCGCTTTCAATCTCTTTCTATTTCTACAAGGTTGATAATCCGTTTACTGATAATGATTATTCACTTGGACGTTCACCGGCATATAAAAACAGTTGGTATATTGCCATTGATAACTGGAGAAGGTGATGAGGTTACTCAAAATTTATCCTGAGAACTTTCAAAACAAAACTCAAATGTGAATTTAATAATTGCGTTTTCTCTTTATTTTAATCAGGAAAACAACAGAAACGACAAAGATAAGAAGCAGAAAAAACAAGGTTGAATAGTTCCAAAGTCCGGCAGGACTTCCCAAACTTACCAAAATGGTATGATATGTTATTGAAACGAACATAAAAACAACCAGCATATTTATTATGCGAACCATTCTCATCGCGTTCAGGAACCTGTATCTCTTCTCTTTATTGTCGAACTCAGTATTGCTAAAATGAATGAGCATCTTGGGGATAAAAATAATAGTTATAAACAGAAAGAATCCTATAGCAGGCAAAGCCCAGATAGAATTCCTGCTTCCATATCCGTCAGGTTCACCGATGAGATTAAAATGTACCGGTATGGTGTCAGGTAACTTATTGATATAAAGTATCGGTAAGAGAATCAGCAAAACCGTTCCGGCTACTCCGAGTATTTCAAGCAGCCGGTCTGTTAACGGTAATTTGATATTTGTCTTACTCATAATATATTTCATCACCTTGACAAATGAAGCGAATATTACTTTTTCTTTGCGTTCTTTCTTCTCTCTTTTTCTTTTATGATAAGTGTAAGTTCACGACCTGTCTGGCCTGCAATTGAAGTATTCTCTTCTGTCCGGCGAAGCAGGTATGGAAGTACCGAGCGAACAGGCCCGTAAGGAACATACTTGGCAACATTGTATCCGGCATCGGCGAGATTAAAGCTGATATGGTCGCTCATCCCATAAAGTTGTGAGAACCAGCATCTCGGATCATCTTTTGCAAGTCCGTGTTCTTCCATCAGTTCAGTCATATAACGCGAGCTGAACTCATTATGAGTTCCGTTAAAAACAGTCAGTCCGTCAATATGCTCAATGCAAAATTTGAGTGCTGCATTGTAATCCCTGTCCGTACTCTCCTTATCGGGTTGGATAGGGTCTTTATATCCCTTCTCGGCTGCTCTGGCGCGCTCTTTTTCCATATATGCACCCCTGACAAATTTAGCTCCGAGGAAATAGCCTTTTTCCTGTGCGGTTTTATAGGCTTCTTCAAGTTTGCCAAGTCTGTCCCAGCGGTACATCTGGTAAGTATTAAAGACAATGGCTTTTTTCTTATTGTATTTCGCCATATTATCATACACAACCTCATCAATAAAATTCTGATACCACGAATCCTCCGCATCAATAAGAATGGGTATATCATGTTCATAAGCCGATTTACATAAAATACCGACTCTTTTTCTGAAGTTGTCAGCTTCTTCGGCCTCCTCGGCAGTCAGATCCATTCCTGCGCTCACTTTTTCCAAAACATTTGCGGTAGTGAAAGCAGTAGGTTTAAAAACGGCAAACGGCACATTCGGATCTTTTGCCGCATTTTCAATAGTACGCAATGTCTCATCAAGAGCACTTTTAATTCCTTCGGCTGTTTCGGTACCCTCAACCGAATAATCCAAAATTGCTTTAACATTGTATTTTCCGAGAATAGCAACATTTTTTTTACATTTGTCTATTGTTTCTCCGCCAACAAAATGTGAATAAATCGTCGGTTTTACAGCCCAGTCAACCGGAATATGCAATTTCAAAGCGACTTGCGCAAGCTGCCCGCCCATCTTAACGAGAGTATTGTTTGCAATTAACCTGAAGAGCAGATATGCTCTTTGCAAATCTTTATCCGACCTGCTTTTGAATGCTATTTCAGTATTTTCAAAGGTTATCATAGTTTTTTATCTTAAAAATTTAATAAAAAAACGAACTCTATTGTTATTTCATTCACAGCGGCAAAGATGAAAATTTTTTTAAAACAAAAAAATATTTTTATTTTTTTCTTTTACGACAAAAACGGCAAATATATAAAATAATAATTATTTTTGTCGGGATGGAACAAACAATAATAAACTCAGCCGGTTATCCCATATTTATCGGGAATGATGTGTTCAACACAATAAGGTCGTATTTACTTCAGTATGAGTTTAAAGAAGATAAAGTTTTTATCTTGTGTGATGAAGGCTCAAGAAAATACTGCCTTCCGGTACTTATGAGCAATGTTCAACTTTTGCAAAAGGTTACCGTACTTGAAATCCCGGCAGGTGAGGACATTAAAAACATTGAAACCTGCAAAAAAATATGGACGGAACTTTCAAACAAAGGAGCTGACAGAAACTCCATACTTATCAATCTGGGCGGCGGAGTTGTTTCGGATATCGGAGGCTTTGTCGCATCAACCTTTAAAAGGGGTATCCGTTATCTGAATATTCCCACAACTCTTCTTGCAATGGTAGATGCTTCTATAGGTGGTAAAGTTGGTGTTGACCTTAACAATCTGAAAAATCAGGTTGGATTATTTGCAAATCCTCAGGTTGTTTTTATAATACCTGAATTTCTTGATACATTACAAAAACGTTTTATCCTTTCGGGGTTTGCAGAAATTATTAAACATGCCCTGATATACGACAAAAGCTACTGGCGGGAATTAACAAGCAAATGCTTTGACGAAATTGAGGAGTGGAAAGATATTATTGACTGGTCGGTAGAGGTCAAAAATTACTATATCACTGAAGACCCGATGGATACCGGTTTCAGGAAAGTGCTTAATTTCGGACATACCGTGGGGCATGCTTTTGAAACCTATTCACTGTACTACGATGATGAACCTTTGTTGCATGGTGAAGCCGTTGCCATCGGAATGATATGCGAATCATATATCTCATATAAGGTATCCGGTCTCGAAAAAGTTCAGCTTGAAGAAATTGCAGCATATATTAAAAGGTGTTATAAGCCCTATTTGCTTGAGCCTGACAGTACTGATATATTATTGGATTTTATGAAGCATGACAAGAAAAAGTTAGGCAGTCAGATGAACTTAACGCTTTTGACTTCAATAGGAACAAGCCTGATAAACCAGGAGTGCAGTATTGATATTATTCGTGAAAGTATTCAGTATTATCAAAATCTTGTCAAATAGCCTGATATATTTAATATTTTACTGAGTTGATTTGACAAATTTCAATACTTTTGCTTTCACTTTTAGATAAGAAAAAATGACAGTTGATATATTTATCCCTTGCTTTATTGATCAGATTTTCCCTGAGACGGGAATGAATATGGTCAAAGTTTTACGAAAGTTAGGACTTGATATTCATTATAATGAAAATCAGACCTGCTGCGGACAAATGGCGTTTAACAGCGGATACTGGGATGATGCTAAAAAAATGGGCGAAAAGTTTTTAAACGATTTTCCCAACGACAGATACATCGTAGGCCCTTCGGCATCGTGTGTCGGGTTTGTGAAAAATTACTATCCCAAACTGTTCTTTAATACGGGGTTACATAATGAGTTTAAGCAGGTTCAAAAAAACATCTTTGAGTTTACCGATTTTTTAGTCAATGTTATGAAAGTTACGGATATCGGAGCAACTTTCGAGCATACGGTAACATATCACGATTCTTGTGCCGCATTAAGGGAATACGGTTTGAAAAATGAACCGAGAGAACTGCTTAAACATGTGAAAGGGCTGAAACTTGTTGAAATGAAAGACACAAATGTCTGTTGTGGATTTGGCGGAACTTTTTCCGTCAAGCATGAAGCAATTTCAACGGCAATGGGTGAACAGAAAGTTGAGAATGCTCTTGAAACGGGAGCCGAGTATATTGTTTCGACCGATTCATCGTGCCTGATGCATCAGAATGGCATAATTCAAAAACAAAAACTGCCGTTGAAAGTCCTGCATGTTGCCGATGTCCTTGCATCGGGTTGGGAACTTTAATTAATTATTGAGTTTAATATAAAGCCGGAATTCATTAATAATAAAAACTATGAAAAATCTGACTTACTATTTTGTTTTTATCCTGTTAATCATTTCAGGTTTTACCTTGAGAGCACAAAATACCGTTGACGACGACCGTCCTAAAATAGGCGTGGTACTAAGTGGCGGCGGAGCAAAAGGTATTGCCCACATCGGTATATTAAAGGCGATGGAAGAAGAGGGATTGTATCCCGATTATATTGCGGGTACAAGTATGGGAAGTATCATCGGCGGCCTTTATGCTACCGGATACTCAGCCGACCAGCTCGACTCCATCGTAAGGGAAATTGACTGGGATTTGGTATTATCAAACAATATTCCCCTTAACTATATCTCCTTCCAGGAAAAAATATATTATAACCGGTATCTCGTCGAATTTCCCATTAAAGAAGGCAAACTCACACTTCCTTCCGGAATGATTGAAGGACAGGAACTTAGTCAGGTATTGACAAACTACACCTGGCCGTCAATGAAATATGAATCATTCGATGATTTTCCCATTCCTTTCAGATGTGTTGCTACTGATGTCAGCACAGGAAACCCCATTATTTTTAAAGACGGTTCATTATCAGAAGCCCTGAGGGCAAGTATGTCAATACCGACAGCTTTTACGGCAGCCGACCTCGACACAACACTTGCAGTTGACGGAGGTGTGGTTGACAACTTTCCGGTTGAAGAACTTTTTAAAATGGGGGCTGATATTGTTATTGGAGTTAACGTGTCGGATGAAGGACTGATTAATGCCAAAGAGCTCGGTACTATGACAGGCATTTTAATGCAAATTGCTATGACCCCAAGCCTGAAAAGAATAAAAGAGCAAATAGCAATGTGCGATATTTATATAAAACCCGATCTGAAAAACTATAGTACGGCTAGTTTTAGCAGTTATAAAGAGATACTTAAGCTTGGATATCAGGCAGGAGAGGAAAACAGGGAAAAGTTCAGGCGACTTGCTCAGAGCCTCAACCTGAAAAAAAGAGAAGTCAAGGGAATACCTTTCAAAGTAAAACCGGTCATTATTTCAAAGATTATCCTGCAAGGCAACAAACTTGTTGATGACGGACTTATTCTTGGAAAGTTAGATATAAAAGAGGGAGATACTGTTACACGTGAAAAAATTGAAACCGGGATTAATAAAGTTTATGGTGTAAATCTGTTTAAAAAAGTACTTTACCAGATTGAAAAAGTTCCTTTTGAAGACAAATACATACTTTATGTTAAAATGAAGGAAACGCAACCGGCAACCTTAAAGGCATCAGTCCATTATGATAATTTGTTCTCTGCCGGTATCGTACTTAATCTTACTATACGTGAGCTTCTCGGTAAATCTTCAAGGTTTATTATTGAAGGCGACATCTCAAAAAATCCTAAAGCACGCGTTAGCTATCTGAAATACCTCGGAGGCAGGGAGCGATTTGCAGGAATTACCGGATACAGTTTCCTCGATGAAGAAATACCTTCCTACTCAGACGGAAAAGTTGAAGATGTTTCTATCTCAAGACAGCATATCTTTTCAGTGGGATTGATGACAACACAATCTTTAAAACAAAGTATCTATGCAGGCCTTTCTTATGAAATGGATATTGAGAAACTTAAATTCGATAATATCTTACCTGCTGAAATAAAAAATGCCAGCTTCGATTATTTTAAGGCAAAACTTATTTATACAAACAACACAACCGATAACCGTAACTATCCGACAAAAGGAAGAGAGATACTCTTTCTCGGAGACCTTTTTATGCATAATAAATATTATATCACATTTAACAATCCGACTGACTCCGTTTTAGGGCTCAGCGAAAAAGAACTTGATGAGTATTTTACCAAACCGATGACACCTGATGTCTATGGCATGGCTCAATTCAAATTTTATGAGTTTATTCATTTTTCAAATAAATTTCAGATGATTCCTGCTGCATCCTTAGGGGTCACCATTGGAACCAATGAAGATGGAATTTTTGATAGCTACAGGATAGGAGGAATGCAACTGGTTAAAATTGAAGATGTCTCATTTATGGGATTGAATTTTGATGAATTATCAAATCAGAACTATCTTGTTGCAGGGTTATACCTGCAAAATATTCTATTTGGAAATCTCTTTTTGAAATATGGTGCCAATTTTTTAGTTCATCATGATTATATTCCTGTAAATGATCTAAAAAGATTTGACTTTGATTATATGCTTGATAAAAACTCAATTCTTGGATACGGATTAAAAATGACCTACAAAAGCCCTCTTGGCCCTATAAGTCTTGGAATTAGCCGTAATGTCAATGACCCGGTGTGGAGAACATATTTTGCAGTAGGGTTCTCATTTAATTATAAAGATTAACAATGAGCGAACAATATATTTCTAAAATTGCCAAAGAGATAAATGTTGAAGAATGGCAGGTTCAAAATACAGTTGATCTGCTGAACGACGGTGCAACAATCCCTTTTGTTGCCCGATACCGTAAAGAGGCAACCGGAAGTCTGGACGAAATCCGGATAATGAAAATACGCGACAGAATTGAACAACTGAAAGAACTTGACAGCCGTCGTGAAACTATCTTAAACACTATTGAAGAACAGGAGAAACTAACCCCGGAACTCGAAAAACAAATTCGTGAGGCCGAAACGATGTCGGAACTCGAAGACCTCTATCTGCCTTACAAACCAAAGCGAAAAACAAGGGCAACCATTGCCAGGGCAAAGGGTCTTGAGCCGCTTGCCAAAATAATAATGTCGCAAAAATATGACGATATTGAAGTAAAAGCCCAACGCTTTGTTAATGAAGAACAGGGTGTTGATTCGGTTGATGATGCTCTTGCAGGTGCACGTGATATTATCGCCGAATGGATTAATGAAAACAACTACACACGCTCAAAAATCAGAAAACTGTTTCTTAAAAAGGCCGTCATCGAATCAAAAGTGGCAAAAGACAAAGAGGATGAGGGTAAGAAATATGAGAACTATTTCGAATGGAAAGAGTTGATTATGCGCGCTCCTTCACACCGTATTCTTGCAATGTTCAGGGGAGAAAAAGAAGGCTTTCTGAAACTGAAAATCGGCCCTCCGGCTGATGAGGCATTTGATATTCTCGAACGGCAGTTCGTCAAAGCGGATAATGAATCCGGTGACCAGGTTTATGATGCCCTCACCGACAGCTATAAAAGGCTGCTTCATCCCTCAATGGAGACCGAAATCAGAGCTTTGGCCAAGGAGAAGGCTGACGAGTATGCTATTAATGTGTTTGCCGATAATGTGCGACAACTTCTTATGGCTGCCCCGCTTGGTGAGAAAACCGTTCTGGCAATTGATCCGGGATTCCGTACCGGGTGCAAAGTGGTCTGCCTCGACAAACAGGGAAAACTGTTGCACAACGAAACAATATATCCGCATCCTCCTCAGAATGAGGTTAAAAAAGCTATTAACAAAATACACCAGCTGGTAAATTCTTACAAAATTGAAGCTATCGCAATCGGGAACGGAACTGCAGGCCGTGAAACGGAGAATATGATTCGCAGAATGCGTTTCGAGAAGGATATTATTGCAGTGATGGTAAACGAAAGCGGAGCGTCAGTCTATTCTGCATCATCTGTGGCACGTGAGGAGTTCCCCGAATATGATGTAACAGTCAGGGGTGCGGTTTCCATCGGCAGACGGTTGATGGACCCGCTTGCCGAACTGGTAAAAATTGACCCCAAATCAATTGGTGTAGGGCAGTATCAGCACGATGTCAATCAGACTGCTTTGGCAAAAAGCCTTGATGATACCGTTATGAGCTGCGTTAACTCCGTCGGAGTTCAGGTTAACACGGCAAGCAAGGAATTACTGAAATATGTATCAGGCATTGGCCCGGCTCTTGCAAAAAGTATTATTGAGTACCGTGACAAGAACGGAGCTTTCACTTCAAGAGAAGAATTAAAAAAGGTACCGCGGCTTGGCGGTAAGGCTTTCGAACAGGCTGCCGGTTTTCTGAGAATCAGAAACTCGAAAAATCCTCTTGATCAGAGTGCCGTTCATCCCGAGAGTTATTATGTAGTCGAAAATATGGCAAAAAGCCTTGATTGTACTATTGAAGATTTGATAAATGACGAAGGATTGAGAAAAAAAATCAATCTGAAAGACTTTATTACTGAAAAAACAGGACTGCCGACTCTCAAAGATATTATGGAGGAACTGGCAAAACCGGGGCGTGATCCGCGTGAGAAATTCGGTTTCTTTGAGTTTGAAAAGGGAATACAATCAATAAACGACCTTAAGAAAGGTATGATTCTGCCTGGGATAGTAACAAATATCACAGCCTTCGGCGCTTTCGTTGATATTGGCATTCATCAGGACGGACTTGTTCATATCAGTAAAATGGCCGATAAGTATATCAGCGACCCGGCTGAGATTGTCAAACTAAACCAAAAAGTAAAAGTAATGGTTACCGATATTGATATTATTAGGAAAAGAATTCAACTTTCGATGAAGGATGTTAAATAATATCTTATCAATAATTCTGTCTTCATCCGGCAAATACTAATTTGATTCCGGATTATCCGGATATGGGATTTATAGGCTTTCTTCTATCTGTATAATCTTGCCTGCTAAAACTTCTGTGCCAGGGCTATATCGAGGGCATAAAGGAGATAAAAAAACCTGTTTCACCCATTTTATTTACTGAAAATTCAAATCTCCAGACTGTGTCGTAATATGTCACAAAATCCAGTCCGATTCCATACCCGACAAGTGTATGGTTGGCGAGAGGATTTATTGCTGCCGTCTGATTATCAATAGAATACCCTATATCAACATACCCGTTAAGATAGAAGGCATAGTAGAGGCGGCTGAACTTTTCCCAGGGAATAAAATTGAACTTCATCTCCCGCATTGATAAAAGTTCAAATTTCAGATTATTTTTCAAAATCCCGAAATGTTGACCGTCAATTACATAATATTCATACCCCCGAACATAATCTCTTCCATATCCAAGCCCGCGCTGGTAATAATACGGTTGGTATTCCGAAAGAGGTGATGTTTTTACAGTAAGACCTGAGGCCCAGTAAAACTTACCCTTAATTTTAAAATACTTTCTGATGTTTGCCTGAATCGTTAAAACATCAACTGCCGGATTTTTAAAAAGTCCGAAACCGAGTTTTTGGATTGTCATATCAAAATAGTATCCATGTAACGGATACTGCCTGAAATCTCGAAAATCACTTTTGTATGTATAATAAAACACCATAAACTGATTCAGTGTATCACTGCCAAACGAATAATCGGGATTCAATCCTTCGCTTACGACCGTATCAACAACCTGAAGCCTGGAATAGCCCAGATTAAAAAGATGCGTATTATGAATGCCCTTACGGTGATATGCCTCTCCGTAAGCAAATATTGACCTTTTCGTGAAACCCTTTTCAACTTTATAGTAAAGCTCTTTATTATCGTACGATTTATACGATATTTCATGATTTTGCTGAAAACCGGAGCCGAAACCGATGCCCCAGGTCTGCTTTTTATTGATGTATGGGATTTTATACGACAGTTCGTACTTCTGGTCGTATCCAAACCTTAAAAACAGAATAAGTTTTTCCCTTCTGCCCCTGAAATTATTCCAGGTCAGAAACATCCCGTAATTTAACCGGCTCAAATCCTTTTTCTGCCACCAGGCATTAAAGTTCCGGTCGGCAAATTCAAGTATCGGTGCCGGCCATATATACCACCTTTCAACAAAAGTTATTTTTATGTCAAGAATATTCCCCTGCAGGGGGATTGTGTCAATCTTCACGAAATTAAACAGTGAAGTGTTCATCAGGTTGTCACGGCTTTGCTTTAAAGTCTTCTCAAGTTTTTCAGAAGGAATGGTATCACCCACTTTAAACTGCAGTTCGCGCTGAATGATTCTCTCTTTTGTAATTTTATTTCCGACAAAAGTTATCTTTCCGATAATGAAATTTCCGGGAGTTTGCAGGGAGTCGGCAGGTATCATTGCGACACAATTATTCAATCCTGACAGAATCAGAACGGAAAATAATGCAGCAAATAACCTAAATAATCTCATACTCAGATGTTTAAATAATTCATCAGGGCATCATATCTGTCCCGTAGGTCTTCATACATTTCGGTACTTTCGGAATATGTTGCCTTGATAATATAATTATACCTGTTAAAAGTCTGGATAAGGGGTTGAATATCCATACTGTTAACCTTCATTGTTACTTCTATTTTAGTGGAATCTTTCTGAGAAGTTACATATAAGCTTAGAATTTTTTGGTCGTGCGACTCAACTATCTGAGAAATCTGCGAAAGGACATAGTCATTCTGATTGAGTTCCAGCACAATAATGCTACCCATTGAGCTGATTGCACCTGTTAATGAAAAATATTTTACAAGGTTGTTTATCATTATGCTTCCGATATAATGAACCTTGTCGTCAACAACCGGAACCAGGGTGAGATTATTGGCAGCCATCACTCCGATAACATTGAAAAAATGCTGATATTCATTCACAAAAACATTCATCTGAGGAAGTTTTTGTTCTCCAAGGGGAGCATCAGGGTCTTTCATATTGTAAATATCGGTTTCGGAAACCAATCCCAAAAACTTATTTCCTTCAACCACAGGCAGATGAGAGACTTTCATCTCATCCATAAACATCAATGCATCCGAGCCTGTATCAGCCGGCTTTAACGGTGTTATTACGTCCGTAATAATTTGTTTTGCTATCATTTTATTTTATATTTATTCGTTTATTCAACTTTTCAAGTATTACACCTGTTAACACGTTCCCCCCTATACTCATAGCCGTCAAATTAAGTAAATTTCACCTCACCCTTTCCTATAGCTACCGGAACTCTCCACACAATCCTTCGTTAAAAACTACAGATGTTGAGAAAGGAGAGGTGTAATTAAAGCACAAATGCCAAATTACCGGTTTCAACCTTGAGGTACTCAACCCTCAGAGACAATTTCCACCCATAGATTTTCAAACTCTTTGTCAAAACCTGCGTCACACAAAGCTCACACGCAAACCTGACAGGATGTTCCATTTGTCAGGTTGTTCTGTAATCCTTTTCCGTTGCTTCCCAGTAATCGTCATTTAGTATGCCGATATAATTCTGGTAGCGCGACAGGCTGATTTCTCCTTTTTCAACAGCCTCCTTCACGGCACAACCCGGCTCATTTACGTGAATGCAATTGTTAAACCTGCAGTTGTGCATATATTTTCTCATTTCGGGGAAACGCTCGGCAATCTCTTTCCTGTTGAAATCAATAAGAGCAAACTCTTTAATCCCTGGCGTATCAATAATATACCCTCCAAACGACAATGGAAACATTTCTGCAAAAGTAGTTGTATGCATTCCCTTTTTATGATATGCCGAAATTTCCCTTGTCTTCAGTTTCAGTTCCGGCTCAATGGCATTAATCAGCGCCGATTTGCCGACTCCCGAATGACCGGAAAAAAGATTTGTTTTGTCTTTTAACAACTCTTTCAATTGATCCACATTATCGCCGCGCAAAGCGGAGACAGCCATACACTTATATCCTGCCTTTGTATAAATATCCGTGAGGGTTTTATATTGCTCCGCCATTTTTTCATCATAAATATCAATCTTGTTAAAGACAATAACGGCCGGAATGTGATAAGCTTCCGTAGTAACAAGAAAGCGGTCTATGAAACCCGGTGATGTTCGCGGGAAAGCAACGGTAACAACCAACAGAGCCTGATCAACATTTGAGGCAATGATATGCGAAACTTTCGACAATTTTGTCGCTTTCCTGACAATATAATTATGACGCGGCAGGATTTTATGAATAACCCCTGCATCTTCATCCTCAAGTAAGTCAAACTCTACCCTGTCACCGACGGCAACCGGATTAGTGGACTTGATACCCTTCATCCTGAATTTCCCCCTGAGTTTACAGTTGAAAATATCACCTTCACCTGTCATTACACTCAGACGGCTTCCCGTTGATTTTATAACGGTACCGGTCATTATCTGAAATTATAATGCTTCCTGATCGGCTTTTTAACATCCCAGGTGCATTTCAGCCCGTCTTTAAAAGTGACGAAATCACCCTTTTTAATTACAAAATCACCTTCCGGAGTCTCCACGGTAACCTCTCCGTCGAGTATAAGACACTCCTCGTCACCGCTATATTGCCAGTCGAAACGCGAAACCTCTTTCTCCCAGACAGGCCAGTTTTTTATACCTCTTTTATTAATTTCCTCCTCAGTGAGGTTTTGAATTATTACTTTTGTCATCGTATTAATTTTTTAATTTGCGTAAAAATACATCTTTTTAATATTTAGACAAATGAAATATTCTTTTTTATCGGTAAAATATCTGATTCCGGTTGCCGGACTTTTCTTTTTAAGTTTCACATTTTTGCCTGTATCACCCGACGGATTATGGAAAGCTAACTATGTTGTAACTTATGGAGAGGGTGATTCGGTAACCGGTCTTGCAAAAATTTTGCTTAAAATTGAAGGTGACGGCTTTACTCTTGTTAATTATGACAACCTTATGGTTGACAAAAAGCCTTTCTCAAATTCAGGAATAATAAATCCCGGTGAAAACGTATTGATTTTCAATAAGGACAGTATTAATGAAAAGCGGATTGGTTATTCGATTTCGGCTGACGGATATTTGAGTATAATTACGGGAAGCAACCCGAAATCAAGGATGGTTTTCAGCAAACTCGAAAAGCATAACCTCGGCAGTTTTAAAGATGAGATGAAAAAATCTTTTATTGAAAACAATTACCTTTTTGAGTTTTCATATTTTGAAGAGCCGGTGGAAATCGAATTTCATCAGGATAAATCGTTTACGGTTGTCAACACGGTGAAACCCTGTTTTCCGGTTTTCAGCAAATGGGATATATTGACTTTCGACGGAGAACTTTTTGTCTATTTTTCGGATATGGCTCCTTTTGTTCAGATAACTGAATACAAGGACGGGGTTTATAAATGCCGGGATGAGTCCGACAAGGTTTATACCGGTAAATTTACGAAAACCGGAAACCGGGTGAAATTCAACAGGGAGTTACTACCGGGAATATGGGAGCAGAAGAATGCCGTTGAAATAGATTACGGAAAGGTTCCGGCCTCATTATTATCAAGGGATTTCTATCCGAAACAGGTATGGATTTTCAGCGATTCCACAGTCAGGAGATATGAGGACTTCCGCACATCGGAATCACCGATGGAAATAAGCGGAAATTGCGAAATGCTCTCATTCATAGCCTTTAACAGCGACAGTTATCGCAGGTTCAGAATCTTGCATCTTGATAAAGAGATGTTGGTTGTTGAACGTTATTACGGAGACCTCGGTGTAAAACAGGATACGCTTCTGCGACAAAAGAAAATGCCCAAAGCGACAACGCTGGAGGATTATTTGAAGAAAAGATAGAAAAAAGTATTTACTTTACAGTGATTTTGATAATAAACAATAATTTAACTCATAACAGTATGAAACGTTTGTATTCTATATTATTATTCATATTACTGACCGGTGTGGTATTTTCGCAGCAACAAAAGAACTTTTCAGACTTATTCAATAAAAACGGTGAGATTTACTTTACCGTAAATAATATTTCAAAAGCAGATTTGAATATTATTACGGAAATTGTTTCGGTTGATAACGTTACAAACACCTCTGTTTATGCCAATGCAAACGAAACGGAGTTCAGAGAGTTTTTAAAATCGGGATTTGATTTCACACTGCAACCGCATCCGAATGAGAATTTCAACCCTGAAATGGCCTCTTTTGAAGAAATTAAGGAGTCCGGATCGTGGGATTATTACCCTACTTATGACGCTTATGTGGCAATGATGTACCAGTTTGCAACGGATTACCCGGAAATATGCGAGGTGAGCAGTATCGGGCAGACGGTGAACGGACGTGAATTACTCGTGGCAAAGATTTCGGACAACGTCAATACAAATGAAGATGAGCCTGAATTCCTTTACACCTCTACTATGCATGGCGACGAAACGGCCGGATATATCTTTATGTTGCGGTTGATTGATACGCTGCTGACAAGTTACGGAACAAATGCAAGAATAACAAAACTGGTTGACAGTATCGAGATATACATCAATCCGCTTGCAAATCCCGACGGGACTTATCATGGAGGAAACAGCACAGTCGGAGGGGCAATACGCAGGAACGGAAATAATATTGATTTAAACCGCAACTATCCTGATCCGGAAAACGGTCCGCATCCTGACGGTAATGCATGGCAACCCGAGACAGTCGCCTTTATGAACTTTGCCGAAAATCATCATTTTGTGATGTCGTGCAATATGCATGCCGGTGCCGAAGTTTGCAATTATCCGTGGGATACCTGGTACAAATATCCGGCTGACACTGCCTGGTGGGAACATGTTTGCCGCGAATATGCCGATACTGCTCACATTTATTCGCCTTCCGGATATATGAGCGGCTTTGATAACGGTGTTGTACTCGGATGGAAATGGTATTCGATAAACGGCGGCAGACAGGACTATATGAATTATTTTCAGCAGTGCAGGGAGTTTACTCTTGAACTTTCGAATACAAAACTTTTACCTGAATCGCAACTTCCCGTCTATTGGGAGTATAACCGCCGTTCATTGCTTAATTATATGGAGCAGGTGCTTTACGGAGTGAGAGGAATAGTTACCGACGTAACAACCGGACAGCCTGTTGTGGCAGAAGTTGAAATCCTGAATCATGATATTGACAGCTCAATGGTCTTTTCGGATTTGCCCGCAGGAAACTATCACAGACCCGTATATGAAGGAACTTATGACATCAGATTCTCGGCTCCCGGGTACGAGCCGGATACTGTATTTGGCGTTCAGGTTGCTAACGAATCCACAACGGTTTTAAATATTGCACTTAAACCGATTGGTGTTGACCTTGACTTAAAAGTATTTCTTGAAGGGCCTTTTGACAATCAAATGATGAATGCAAATCTGAACGCCGGCAACTTACTGCCTGTATCACAGCCGTTTAATACGGCACCATGGAATTATTCCGGAATTGAAAGCGTTTCGTCAATTCCGAACGAAAATGTTGTTGACTGGATATTGGTTGAACTGATTGATACCACAGGCTCAAAAGCAGGCAAGGGAAACGTGCTTTCGCAACAGGCGGCGTTTTTACTGAAGAACGGAAGGATTGCCGGATTAGACGGAAGTGATGTGCCGTTCAGAACGGCAATTCAGAATGTCCCGGATAATTTGTTCGTAATACTTCGTCACCGTAATCATCTCGACATTATGTCGGCAACGGCATTGACAGAATCAAACGGAATTTATCAATATGATTTTACAACCGGAGCAGGACAGGCATTCGGAACAGGTGCGCAAAAAGAGATCGCCGGCGGAATATATGGGATGTATAGCGGAGATATAAACGGTGACGGTACTGTTGACAATAATGATAAGTCCGTAAACTGGCAAACAGAAGCAGGACTGTCAGGTTATCTGTCTTCCGATTTAAACTTTGATGGTGAAGCAAATAACATTGATAAAGATGAATTCTGGATTGAAAATCAGGGAAAGAATTGTCAGATACCGGAACTTCCATAGGGAGAGGAAAGAACGGCGGAGTAGCACTCTAATCCACTCCCTGAGTGATGAACGGAGTTGCAAACAGGGCGTGCCTCCGCAAATCTCCTGATGACTATAGGTGCAACAGGCAGAGAAACAGTTCAATTCGCCATAATGCCGGCATACAGCAGTCATCTGGAGATTGCGTTTTTGTCTGTGTTTATGTTTATGAAGCCGGTATGGTTATTAGGTTAGGTTTATGGAGGATGACGTGCCTGACCATAAACGATATCCCATACCGGTTTCCTTGCCATAGCCTTAAACCTTAATCGGTGTAAATTCGTGAAATTTGTGGGCTCTCTCCTTGTTGCCCCTCTAAATCTCTCCCGAAGCTTCGAGGGAGACTAATGAAAGGATAGTCGGTTTTCGGTTACACCATCTATGTTCAAAGCGTCAACGCTTGGAAATATATGAAATACCCCCCTTCGTGAATCTTTGAGCCTTAGTACCTTAGTGGCATTTATAGTCCCATAACATACATTTTGTTTTTTGCCACAACTCCGAAAATTTTCAGAGCAAAGACACCAAGAAATACAAAAACCCACCTCACCCTGACCCTCGCCTTTTTCAACATCCGTAGTTCTAACAAAGGATTGTCAGGATAGAACGTCCCTATGGGACTACTTGTATGTAATTATTTTTTCACCAGCCGGTGTCCTTGAACATAGGTGAGAATTGCCACGGAATTCCACCGCACAAACCGGCCTAACAATTCCCTGCAATAACGTTAACTACTTGATTATCCAAATATTAAACAAATGTCGTCATCGCGAACCATCTTCAACGGGTGTGGCGATCCGTTTAAGGTAACAGATGTAACACCCTGATCTTTTCAGCAACCTGCTCCATCAGCCATTTCGGAGTAGAAGTCGCTCCGCTTATTCCTACTGTTTCAACATCTTTAAACCAGGATTTCTCAAGTTCGGCAGGTGACGAAATATGATAACTGTTACTGTTTACGGATTTACATATTCCGTACAGATATTTTCCGTTTGAGCTATGCTTTCCGCTGATAAAAACAACAACATCATTTTCCCGGC
>CAYOZZ010000091.1:0-7415 GCA_964408535.1 uncultured Bacteroidales bacterium
TTATATATTCCCTGATAAACCGCCGGCTCTATCTTCATCGAGAGGTCATCGTTTACATTCCAGGTTGCAAGATGAGCGTCAACAGTTGCGTCCACAATACTAAGTGCATACCAAAGTCCCATCAGAATATAGTTCAAATCACGGTTTCGTCTGTAGAAATTCTTGGAATCCCTTAAAAAGTCCTGGGGATATTTCTCCTCATATTCATTCACGGGCGGAGAACCGTCATCAACAAAGCTATGATAGTATGCATCCCTGTAATCAACATAATAGTTCTGGTTAAAAGCCGCGAGGTAGGCAAAAACCCCGAAACCGGCATAGACAATCGGCACCTTCCAGTATTTCCTGTTATATATCTGGCCAAGCCCCGGAACCAATGCCAGCAGAGTAGCTTTATGCGGTGACGGAACAAACTCCTCCTTAACCGTATCAGTCGCCACAATTACCTTATCCGCTGTAACCTTTAAGGAATCGGGCGTGCTTTCATTCTGCGAAAATATTTTCTGAGGCGTTACGGCTAACAAAAAAGCCAAAACGACTATGGTGTTCCATAATCGTTTACGGTAAATTGCGTTATGCAACTTTTCTTTCACCTCTATTTTCACTTCTTTCATTTGTCAAGGATATTGATAATCCTTTGCAGGTCATCATCCGATTTGAAGGGAATAACGATAGATCCTCTACCATTATTATTTCTTTTGATGTCAACTTTAGTTTCAAATCTGCTTGCGAGTTCAGCTTTTATTTCACGAAAACTCTCAGGCAACTTGTTTTTAGGCCTTTTCGGCTTGCTTTTTATCTTTCCGCCCGTCCCTTTTACCATTCTTTCCACCTCACGAACCGACAGTTGTTTACTTACAGCTTCATTTAAAATAAATAATTGTTCTTTTTCATCTTCAACATTTATCAGTGCCCGGGCATGTCCCATTGAGATAAGATTATCCCTGAGAGCCACCTGAACAGGAGCCGGCAAACGCAACAACCTGATATAATTTACAATAGTTGACCTTTCTTTACCAACTCTTTTGCTAAGCATCTCTTTTGTAAGGTCACACTCATCAAGCAGCCGTTGATAGCTGATTGCAACATCAAGGGGATTGAGGTCTTCACGGTGAATATTCTCAATGAGTGCCATTTCGAGCATTTGCTGATCGTTGGCAACCCTGATAAAAGCCGGCACTTTATCAAGCCCGGCAATCTTGGCTGCACGGAATCTTCTTTCGCCCGATATCAGTTGATATTTGTCATAACCAAGTTTTCTGACGGTTACAGGTTGAATTATTCCCTGCTCTTTTATTGATAAAGCAAGCTCCAGCAAAGCTTTTTCCTCGAATCTGTTTCTCGGTTGAAAAGGATTTGTCTCAATTTTTTCAACAGGAATATTGGCAATAGCACCTGCAACATAGTTCCCCGATATGTCGCTGGAAGTTATGTCAGTATCCGGACTTTCAAGAATAGCACTAAGTCCGCGTCCAAGAGCCGATTTTTTAGTTTTCATTTACAATATCTATTTGTTTTTCCTCTTCACTTATCTTCGTCAACCCGTTTTTCTGCAATATTTCTCTTGCGAGATTAAGATAGTTTATAGCACCTGAGCTGCTTGCATCAAACTCAATAATATTTTCTCCGAAACTCGGGGCTTCACCAAGTTTTGTATTACGATGAATTATAGTATCAAAAACCATTTGCTGAAAATGTGTTTTCACCTCTTCAACAACCTGTTTTCCAAGTCTCAGTCTTTGGTCGAACATTGTCAGCAAAATCCCTTCTATGTCAAGATTCCGGTTTAGCCGTGATTGTACGATTTTAATTGTATTCAGCAATTTCCCCAGTCCCTCAAGGGCAAAATATTCACACTGAACAGGAATGATAACCGAATCGGAAGCGGTCAGTGCATTTACGGTAATCAATCCGAGTGAAGGAGAGCAATCAATAACAATAAAGTCATAATCATCTTTAACCTTGTTAATAACTTTTCGCATCATCTTCTCCCTGTTGGGAAGATTTATCATCTCTATTTCGGCACCGACAAGGTCAATATGGGCAGGGAGCAGGTCTAAAAACGGAGTATCCGTATTAATAATAGTTTTATCCGGGTCAACGTCATCAATTATACATTCATATATACTCGTCTTAACACTTTTAGGTTCCACACCGACCCCGGAAGTTGCGTTGGCCTGAGGGTCGGCATCAATTAAAAGAGTTTTATATTCAAGCACGGCAAAACCTCCGGCAAGATTGATGGCTGTTGTTGTTTTTCCTACTCCGCCCTTTTGATTTGCAATTGAAATGACTTTTCCCATAGCATACGTTATTTTTCGGTATTGTATTGGTGACAAAAATACAATTTATACAGCAGCCCGATTAAAGAAAATATTAACAATTACAGGGAGTCTGTTAATATCTATACCATTCCGTATAAAAACAAAAAGGCTGTTCACAGAAGCAAACAGCCCGTATATAAAACATTTTAAAACTACTCTTTAGTTTCCTCAGAAGATTCACCTTCATTCGTTTCAAGGTCTTTCCCAAGGTCTTCAAAATCAATATCGGTATGCGGATCGGGTGCAGGAACAGGTGTTTCGCTCTCCTCCGCCTTAGCCGGCTCTTCAGGCACTTGCCCCGTCTGAATAAACTCAATTACATCATTTAATCCGTTCGCAAACTTTTCAAAATCTTCCTTGTAAAGGAATAATTTGTGTTTTTCGTAAAAGAATTTCCCCTGATCATTGTTAAATCTTCTTTTACTTTCGGTAATGGTCAAATAATACTCATTCGACC
The DNA here is from genome assembly GCA_964408535.1 of uncultured Bacteroidales bacterium. GTDB lineage: Bacteria > Bacteroidota > Bacteroidia > Bacteroidales > JAADJA01 > JAADJA01. The sequence continues at coordinate 2,782 of CAYOZZ010000091.1, forward strand.
TTGTGGCTTTTACATCAAAAAAATAGGTTCTTTTCCCGGCTCTTACGGTTCTGGAAAAAATCTCCTCTCTTACCTGGTCATTTGTATGACCGGCATTCTGTTCTTTGTCTTTTTTTTCTAACTCTTCCATACTAATTCAATTTCAAATATTCATTATAATTGACAACCGCAAATATATATAATTATTTATAAGCTAACGAAAAAAAATATTTTTTATGTGATTTTTTCCAAAATAAATCATATTACACTTAAATTCAGGCAATATTAATATGTACTTTTGGCAATGAATTAAATAAAAGATTTTAACTCGAAGCATAACAAATGACAAACAGAGAACTTTTTTACAGATATATGGGGCTTCCTTCGGCCAATCCGCTGGGAATAGAGATGGTACGAGCTGAAGGAATTTATATTTACGACAAACAGGGTAAGCGGTATATTGATCTTGTTTCGGGTGTCGCAGTCAGTAATACAGGGCACGGAAACAAGGAAGTGGCAAAGGCTGTTAAAGAGCAGATTGACAAATATATGCATCTTATGGTTTACGGGGAATACATCCAGTCTCCTCAGGTACAGCTCGCCAAGGAATTAACGTCAAAACTTCCTGCTAAGCTTGATTCCGTCTATTTCGTCAATTCGGGAAGCGAAGCAATTGAAGGAGCGCTGAAACTTGCAAAACGGCACACAGGCAGAACGGAAATATTTGCATTTGAAAATGCCTATCACGGAGGTACACACGGAGCACTTAGCATTCTCGGAAACGAAAAGCTGAAATATGCTTTTCGCCCACTTTTACCCGGTATCAGATTCCTCGAATTTAACAACTTTACCGACATAAATAAAATTTCGGATAAAACAGCAGCAGTTGTAATTGAGACTATCCAGGCCGAAGCAGGAATTATCCTCCCTGAAGCAGGATTTCTGGAAGAGGTAAGGAAAAAATGTGACGAAACCGGCACATTGCTGATTATTGACGACATTCAAATGGGATTCGGAAGAACAGGTAAGCTCTTCAGTTTTGAAAACTTCGGTATTGTCCCCGACATTCTTACACTTGCAAAAGCAATGGGCGGCGGAATGCCCATCGGAGCTTTTGTAGCACAAAAAGATGTAATGACATCACTGACGTTCAACCCGGAGCTGGGACATATTACTACATTCGGAGGCCATCCCGTAAGTTGTGCAGCCGCTCTCGCAAATCTGAATTTCCTCACAAAAGCCAATCTTATTGAAAAAGCCGAAGCAAAAGGAAAACTCTTCAAAAATGCACTTAAAGGTAATCCGTTAATAAAAGATATCCGGCAAATAGGGTTGATGATTGGCCTTGACACGGAAAGTGAGGAAATAATGAACAGGCTGATGAGTCAGTTTCTGAGGAACGGACTTATAACCGACCGTTTCCTGTTCCGTCCGAATGCCTTCAGAATAGCTCCACCGTTAATTATTTCCGATAATGAAATTGAAATAACGGTTAATCTTATTTTGAAAAGCTTAAACAATCTTTAAATTGTATAAAACAAAATATTTTTTATTTTGTAAAATTATTGCGATTTTACAAAACAGAAATAATTCCCATTATCTTTGCAGCCATAAACAAAACAGATGACTGAATTTGGAATTTGCAGTTTAAGTGTTATCCCGGTAAGAGCGGAACCGTCGGAAAAATCGGAGATGGTAACCCAGCTTCTTTTCGGAGACCTCTTTATTATAAACGGGAAAAAAGAAGGCTGGTGCAATATCAGAATTGTATTTGACAATTATGAAGGCTGGATTGATGAAAAGATGATAACGTCCCTGGAAGAAGAGGAATTCAACAGGCTGAATCATTCGGAATGCCTATATACAACTGAGATTGTTGATGTTATGAATGACATTACTAACGGTATTTTGTTCCCCGTCCTCGCAGGAAGTGTAATCAGAAATATATCCGGCAATGTTTTTTATACGGGCGACAAACAATATCATTTTGAAGGAGAAGTAACAAGGCAGGGAGCATCATCAAATGGTCTTGGGATCGTTGAAACGGCAATGACATATTTTAATGCACCCTATTTATGGGGCGGCAAAACCCACTTTGGCATTGACTGCTCAGGCTTTACACAACAGGTTTTTAAATTATGCGGCGTTAAATTACTGAGAGACGCATCACAGCAAGCGACACAAGGAGAGCATATAAATTTTATAAGTGAAGCCGAACCGGGTGACCTTGCTTTTTTTGATAATGAAGAAGGTTCTATTGTACACGTCGGGATAATCTTGAAGAATCAGAAAATTATACATGCATCAGGCAAGGTACGTATTGACACAATTGACCATCAGGGAATAATCAATACCGTAACAAAAAGTTATACTCACAAACTGAGACTTATCAAAAGGATTATTTAATAAAGACGCAATTATGTCAGTTTTCACAAGCCTTTTTTTCAAAATAATTTATTGAAAAACAGATATAACCTGACAAACCATTAAACTAAATCGCATAAGTATCACTATTTGGCACAATTTCTGAGAGAGGCGCATAAATTTTAATTTATTAACAAAATAGAAACAAGATGTTACAAACAAATTTAAAGCACATTGAATCGGAAGCTCAATATAATGAGATTCTTCAAAACAATGAAAATGTAATGATATGCTGCGGTCGAATGGGACCGATGTGTGTTCCTGTTTATGATGCGATGGAAGACCTTGAAAAAGAATATCCGAATGTTAAATTTTATGACATGGAATTTGATATTCCTGATGCACATGTCATTCGTAATCTTCCTGAATGCCGCGGTTTTATGGGACTTCCTTTTACGGTTTATTACAAAAACGGCAAGGTTGTAAAAGCTACAACAAGCCTTCAGAATTACGAACAGATAAAAGAGATTCTTGACGCCGAATTTTCTAATTAAAAATGGAAGATAAGCAATACGATATTATCATAATAGGAGGAGGACCTGCCGGACTGACGGCAGGTATTTACTCTTCAAGGGCAAAATTAAAAACCCTGATTGTTGATACCGGTACAATCGGTGGACAGATGATTCTTACTTTTGAGATTGCCAATTACCCGGGTGTACAAAACACAACAGGATTTCAGCTGGCAAAGACAATGAAAAACCAGGCAAAGAGCTTTGGGTGTGACATTTTGTCAAATGTAAAATTAACGGATGTTGAATTTAAGGGGGAAACAAAATCCGTTACAATCAACAATAAGGACAAATATTCAGCCAGGGCAATTATCTGGGCGACAGGCGGGAGGTCAAGAATGCTGAATGTCCCAGGAGAAAAGGAGTTCAAGGGAAGGGGTATCTCATATTGTGCAACCTGCGACGGTGATTTCTTCCAGGATAAAGAGATAATTGTTGTCGGAGGCGGAAACAGTGCCCTTGAAGAAGCCGTAGCACTTACAAAGTATGCTAACAAAGTCACCATTGTACATGAGTTTGACCACTTCCAGGCATTTGAACATGCAGTGCAGGAAGCAAAGAAGAATCCGAAAATAGATTTCATAATGGAATCCCATGTCGTGGAGTTTAAAGGTGATGAGAGTCTTAATAAAGTCAGAATAAAAAACCTGAAAACAGGTAAAATCACTGAAATGACAATTGACGGAGCGTTTATTTTTGTAGGTTACGAAGCCAATAATGATTTCCTCAAAGACAAAGAAATAGAACTTAACGACTGGAATGAAGTGGTTGTAAACAGTAATTACGAAACAAGTGAAGAGGGAGTGTTTGCAGCCGGTGATGCTCTTGCCAAAAGATACAGGCAAATTACTACTGCAGTTGCCGACGGTACTATAGCCGCACTCAATGCAATGGAGTATTTAAACAGAAATTAGTGTAAATAATCATTAATTTAGCATTAATTTCAACAGCTTTGACAATATTACACACTTGATTTACAAGTCTTTATAATCATTTATGTTAACAAAATGAGAAAACATTTAATATCTTTTGTCAAATGAATAATCTTTTTTATTTATACTTGCAGCGTAAAAAATAATCCTAACTTAAAATTTTATTTTATGAAGAAAATTCTACTTAATTCATTGCTGATTACCGCTTTTATGCTATTCGCAGGTGCGATATTTGCACAAAGCGGAGTCAAAGGTGTTGTTAAAGACAACGACACAAAGGAAACCCTTATTGGGGCAAATATCACTCTTGAGGGAACATCTTACGGAACTGTTGCCGATTCAGATGGCAAATTTACACTTGATGCACCGGCAGGAAAGTATGTACTCGACATCAGTTATGTTGGTTATGAAACAAAAAAAATTGACGTAACAATTGAAGATGGAAAGTACACAAAACTTGGCAACATTACACTGAGCGGTAATGCAATAGGTCTTGGCGGAGTTAGTGTTATAGCTGACTATGCAAAGGACCGTGAGACACCGGTTGCCATCTCAAACGTTTCAAAAAAAGAGATTGAGTTTCAATTAGGCTCACGTGATCTTCCTTTAGTAATGAACGCTACACCGTCAGTTTATGCTACTACACAGGGTGGAGGCTCAGGAGATGCACGTATCAATGTTCGTGGTTTCAACCAACGAAACGTAGCCATTATGATTAACGGTGTACCTGTTAATGATATGGAAAACGGCTGGGTTTACTGGTCAAACTGGGACGGTATTGCCGATG
>CAYOZZ010000092.1:0-11164 GCA_964408535.1 uncultured Bacteroidales bacterium
GAAAGAGGTGTTTGAAGTCAGAAATCCGAATGATATATTTCTGCCTAAAATAAATGTCAGTTCATCATATATCTTTTGTAAAAAGGATGACTTCTTCGCCTATCCCAACAACTTCAACTACTATGTGAATTATTACAAGAATACATTCCAGCATGGTGGCATTTCTCTTGAAGAGATGATGATACCGTATATTGCTTTGAAAGCGAAGTAGAATGTAATGAGTTGATTTTTGTGGCTGAAATTTTTTTTATTTGAACTAAAAGCACGTTTGATTATATATTTTTTGCGATAAAAATGCTTTTGTCTTTTTATCCTCGCTGCAAAGGTGTACTATTTGGGGTATTATTTTATTTTCTTATACCTCAAATTTGCGTTATCACTAATTTTCAATAGTTATTGTTTCTATTTTTGATGACAACATCAAAAAGCTGCAAATGGTAAAGATAAGAATTATCCGTGAGATAATAAAAGAGTTAATAGAAACTAAATCTCCCCGCGTTCAATCTGTTGAACTATATATTCGATTTCGCGGTCTTCCCCTTCCGGGTCGTAACCGGTTTTAAGGTTGTAACCGAATAGTCGAGCAAGCGATTGCCAGAAGAAAGCAATGACCTTTCCGCGTAACTCCTGTATTAGCACGTAGGATGAGTTTCCTGTTTCCCTGTCAATAAGTTTTATTAAGATTATTCCTTGCGAGAAAGTCAGCTTTGTAATATCGCCTTCAAATTCGCTTTTCAACTCTTTTTCAGCTTGTTTCATAAGCTTGCGTCTCTCCCTGTCACTTGAGGCATTCTTTAAAAGCTCCTCATATTCAACAAGTTTAATTCCTGCAATTTTAGCAAAAGGATAGACCTTCTTAACATTTCTTACCAGTTTATCGTGTCTGCGCAGTGCCGCTCTGAATTTTCTGGGATACTTTTTTACAATTGTGAAGGCAGGAAGATTTGCAAAATAGAGAGTGTCGTTATTTTTTATATTTGCTCTTAGTATGGTTACATTACTTTCGTCACTGTAAGAGGTATCCGTTTTTGTATCCTTTTCTACCAGCTTGATTATAACCTTTTTATGGTTTTGGGCTGTTATGACAGGATTAATTGCAAGAATAAATACTATTGTATATAATAACTTTTTCATCACAATTGCAATTTAGCAACTATTGTGCCATTGCAAAGATAGCAAAATGTTTTACGCGTAAAACATTTGTGAGGCATTTTAACATCTATCTAAGCTACCTTAAGTTTTGAGATGTTTGTTTTGTTAAACTTATCTCTGGCATAATCCAGTGTGATAACAAGCTTTTTGATTTTTTCGTCAGAAGGCAGGTCGAACATTGCATCGTTCAGTATTCCTTCGAGGATTGATCTTAGTCCGCGTGCACCAAGCTTAAACTCAATTGATTTGTCAACTATGAAATCCAACACCTTTTTGTCGAATTCAAGCTTTATCCCGTCCATTTCAAACAGCTTTACATATTGCTTTATAAGAGCATTTTTCGGCTCTGTGAGAATCAATTTCAAGGTTTCGCGCTTTAGCGGATGCAGATAAGTTACTACCGGCATACGTCCTACAATTTCGGGTATCAATCCGAACTTTTTCAGGTCGGGAGGAGCAATATACTGAAGCATATTTTCTTTGTCCACCGATTCCTTCTCCTTTTTGTAGCTGTATCCTATAACGTTTGTTCTCAGTCTTGAGGCAATAATTTTGTCAATTCCGTCAAAAGCTCCGCCGGCAATAAAAAGGATATTTTTAGTATCAATCTGAATCATTTTCTGTTCGGGATGTTTTCTGCCTCCCTGCGGTGCGACATTGACTTTGGAGCCTTCGAGAAGCTTCAGAAGGGCCTGCTGCACACCTTCGCCGGATACATCGCGTGTGATTGACGGATTATCTCCTTTTCTGGAAATTTTATCTATCTCATCAATGAAAATGATTCCTTTTTCGGCTGCAGCCACGTTGTAATCGGCTACCTGCAAAAGACGTGTCAGAATGCTTTCAACATCTTCGCCGACATAGCCGGCTTCCGTAAGGACGGTTGCATCTGCAATAGCAAACGGAACCTTGAGCATTCTTGCAATTGTCCTGGCCAGTAATGTCTTACCGGTTCCGGTTTCTCCCACAAGAATAATATTGGATTTCTCAATTTCCACATCATCTTCCTTCTTCACAGGAGGCTGTGTTATCCTTTTGTAGTGATTATAAACCGCAACAGCAAGTATTTTCTTGGCTTCATCCTGCCCGATAACATACTGGTCGAGATGTTTTTTTAACTCTACCGGTTTTTGTAGTTCAATTTTTAAAAGCTGGTTTTTCGCTTTGGATGAGAGTTCTTCTTTGATAATAGCCTGAGCCTGCGTGACGCAGTAATCACAGATATGTGCATCAAGGCCGGCTATCAGTACGTTGGTCTGGGATTTCTCCCTGCCGCAAAACGAACATCTCTCAATTTTCTTTGCCATAATTTATTAATTATTTATCGTTTCTGATCAGCACCTCGTCAATCATACCGTAATCCATAGCTTCCTGTGCCGTCATCCAGTAATCGCGGTCGCCGTCTTTCCATATTTTCTTGTACGGCTGACCGGAATGTTTAGCAATTATTTCGTAAAGTTCTTTTTTAAGTTTGCTGATTTCTCTTGCAGTTATCTCAATGTCGGATGCTTGTCCCTGTGCACCTCCCATCGGCTGATGTATCAGTACGCGGGAGTGCGGTAGTGCTGTTCTTTTGCCTTTCTCACCGGCGCAAAGAAGAACAGCTCCCATTGATGCGGCCATTCCCGTACAAATTGTTGCCACTTCGGAAGCAATGTACTGCATTGTGTCGTAAATGCCAAGTCCGGCATACACACTGCCTCCCGGAGTGTTCAGGTAAATCTGAATATCTTTTCTCTGATCAATTGATTCGAGAAAAAGAAGCTGTGCCTGCACAATATTGGAAACATAATCGTCAATAGGTACACCGAGAAAGATAATTCTGTCCATCATCAGCCTCGAAAAAACATCCATTGTGGCTACATTCAACTGCCTCTCCTCAATAATTGTAGGCGAGATGTAATTGCCGGTGATTGATGTATATTTATCAAGCGTTATACTGCTTATCCCCTGGTGCTTAACAGCATATTTTTTAAATTCGTTATTAATGTTCATGATCGTGATGTTGTTTATGATGTTCCTGTACTATTTTTGTAAATTCGTCGTAAGTAACCGTTTTCTTATTGAGTTTGATTTTCTCTTTAAACAATTCCCTCATCCGGTTGTCGAACAACTCGTCGTAAACTTTGTTCACTTCGTCCTGGTTTTGTAAAACCGAATCGGCAATTCCGTCGAGCTGTTTCAGCATTTCTTCATTATCGGTGTCGAATCCGTAATACTTGGCAAATGATTGTTTTACATGATTGTGGATATCTTTTTGTTCGACTTTGATGTTGTAATCTCTTGCCAGCTTGTTAATTATCAACTGTTGTTTTAATGATTTGAGATATCCGTCAAAGTCTTTATCAATTTGCTCTTTTGTAAGTTTTTGATCCGATTCCAAAAGCCATCTTTTCAGGAAATCTTCCGGAAATTCGATTTCGGTCTCATTCAGAAGCTTCTCAAGTGTTATATGAACAAAATAGTTCTCACTCTCGACCTGATAATGCTTTTTAACTTCTTCTCTCAACTTTTCCCTGAATTCTTCTTCCGTTTTGATATCTTCTGCCGGATAAACCTTTTTATACAACTCTTCGTTTAGTTCAGCCGGCTGAATCCTTGAGATTTCCGAAATTGTAAATTCAAAATCGGAATCCGTTTTTCCGGCTTCCTCCTTTGTGATACCGAGTGCCGATGCCGTTTCCTGAGCATTCCCACTTGCTTTCAACGGGTTGAAAACGATTTTATCTCCCTTTTTCTTTCCAAGGAACTGTTTTTTTACTTTTTCATCTTTAAAGTATTTAGGGATAAATGAAGTTTCGTGCATTAGCCCTCCCTCAAGGATGGAACCGTCTTCTCCAAGCTGGACGATATTTCCTTTAACTATATCTTCCTCTTCAACAGTGTCGGCAGGAACAGGTGTTCCGTTACGTTTTCTTACATCATCAATATAAAAATCAAGTTTCTTGTCATCAACTTCTATATCATAGTAGTCAACTTCAATTTTATCCGAAAGCTCCAATTCAAATTCGGGAGCAACGGCAATGTCGAAATAGAAATCGAAACCGGTATCATTTTCAAAATCAATTTGCTTTGTCTTTTCAAGGTTTGATAAAGGATGTCCAAGCAGTTCAAGGTTATTTTCCTTAATATAGTTGTTGAGAGAGTCGGAAACAGTTTTGTTGACCTCGTCGGCAAGTACCTGGGTTCCGTACATCTTTTTAATTATACCCATCGGGACTTTTCCCGGCCTGAAACCTTTCAAGTTTGCATTTCTTTGTAACTCTTTTAGGGTTTTATCAATCTTTTCCTGATAATCTTCCTGAGTTAACTCAACTTTTATTGTTGATGTTAAATCGCCTGTCTTTTCTTGTGTTATATTCATTATCGAATCAATTTTTAAATAATTTGGGGTGCAAAAGTAGATAAATTATTAAAACCCTGAACTTTTCATTACATATTATATAAACAAATTAAAATGGTGAATAGTTGCTTTATCCGGCAGGTTAACCGGAATGCCTGTAAATACTAAGGAAAGCGAAAATTCCGATTTGGGTATTGATTACGTCTCAGGTATTAGAAAAGTAAGAATGGCAATTAAACCCTGTTTCCAAAGCAGGGGTGATAGTGATGTTGAAAAAAGAGGATTTAATTTAAATAGTACCCCGTGGCATTACAGGCTTTAGTCTGTTAGTGCGGATGAAAGGACTTCCCTCACGTCCTTTCAAAGCCCTTGAGGCTGTTCGGGATAAACTTCTCGTCCCTTTCTCCTTACTTCGTGCGGATGAAGGGACTTCCCTCACGCCCTTTCAAAGCCCTTGAGGCTGTTCGGGATAAACTTCTCGTCCATTCCTCCTTACTTCGTGCGGATGAAGGGACTCGAACCCCCACGCCTTGCGGCACCAGATCCTAAGTCTGGCGCGTCTACCAATTCCGCCACATCCGCAGGTCTGTTGAAAAACGGTGCAAAAGTAAATAAATTTTATTTAATAAAGTTTGCTTTTGGGATTTTCTTTTGATTAATTTTGCCAAAATCAAATTTAAAAAATGTGTTATGAAAAAAGTAGTCAGTATTATCGGAACATTTTTAATTCTGTTAACCGGATGTACGGTTACAGCTCAGAAGGATGGCTATGTCGAGGAGACAAGAGGCAGTATGATCAATAAGGGTTATTATGTTAACGGTCAGAAAGACGGAGTGTGGATACAGGAGCAGAAAAGCGGAACTATAACGAAAATCGAATCATATAAAGAGGGGAAAAAGCAGGGTGCATTTATTACTTTCGACCGCAGAGGTTATGTTTCCAAACAGGAGTATTATAAAGACGGAAAACTTGACGGATGGGCCATTGAATATTCCGGCGCAAATAAGCCGAAGTCAAAAATTCATTACAAGGACGGTGTTTTGGATGGGAAAAAGTTTCTTTACTATGATAACGGACGTATGCAGGAGGAGTCGAATTATAAAAACGGAAAGAAAGACGGCCAGTCGAAATGGTATGATCAGTCGCAGAAAGTAATAGCTATATATAATTATAAGGACGGGAATTTTGAAGGTGAGAATAAATCTTTCTATCCGAACGGGAATGTGATGAAAGTGGAGAATTATACTAATAACATATTGAACGGTGAGTATAAAGAATATTACAGGACAGGAAAACTGAAAGTTGCCGGAAAATATGTTGACGGTTTGAAAGACGGCGAATGGGTTGAGTATGATGCACATGGACAGGTTGTGAAAACTTCAAAATTCGTTAAAGGAAAAGAGAAATAGCCGGTAATTTTTTAAACGGAAGTATTCAGTCTTCAACAAGTAATCGGTAAAACCGCAACAAATGGGTGAAAACCACCATCACGTAAAGAAAATATTAAATCCTTATACCACTCTTGAGGGTTATAACTGTTTTGGGTGCTCACCGAATAACTCTTTCGGGCTTAAACTCAATTTCGTTGAAGATGGTGAGTTTCTGATTGCCGACTGGACTCCCAATCGGAATTTCAGCGGTTATAAAAATATTTTACACGGCGGAATACAGGCTACATTACTTGACGAAATAGCAAGCTGGGTTGTACAAATAAAGCTGAGAACATCGGGCTTTACCGGTAATCTTAACGTGAGATACCGCAAACCGGTTTATGTTGACGAAGGGAATATAACAATTAAGGCAAGGCTGGAAAAGAAGGTTAGGAACCTGGCTTATATTCATGCCTGGCTTTACAACTCGAAAGGAGAAATTGGAAGTGAAGCCGACCTGACATATTTCGTTTACCCCGAAGATGTTGCACGTGAGAAACTTTACCTTCCGGAATATGAAGATTATTTTGAAAAGGAATAGCAGGTTTTAGAAGTTGCAAGTGAGAAAAGTTAATGATTGTTAACGAAAGGTTTAAAATGCCAAACTTAGTGTCAACCTATTTTATGAACTGACCACGCATAACGCATAACGCATAACGCATAACATCTAACACCTACCTCGGATTGTTGTAGTAGTCCGTTGAATTTTCGCCCCACCCGTCGGGTAAGGTTGTCCTGTCTATATCCCATCCGTCATCAACTCTCTGGAAAAGAAAATATTGCCAGCGGTAATTCGACAATTCCCCAACAACATCGGAATGTAAAAGTGAGAAGTCGTTTGTGACGATATCTTTTGTATAGAAAACAAACTTTTTGTTTCGTTGTCCGTTTGCAAGCTCATAGTAATGCCATATCTCATAAGGATAAGCAGCAGGTTCATTATAGCTTTCCGAAATTGAATTCGGAGGGCCGTATTTCAGGTAAACTCTTCCTCTGTCGGTTTTGTAACCCTTTGAAATCTGTGTTGAATATGCCATATTAACCATATTTACCTTGTCAAGATAATCAAGCCATTCTTTATCAGGTTCTAAGGGGTTACGTTTTGACCAAAACATATAAAAGAACTTTTGGAGTGTAAGTAAGTCGGATTTTTCAAGATGTGCCTGAATGAACGATATCTCCTGATAATCGGATATCGGTTGCAGGTATCTGATGTATTCACGTAAAGTGTCAATATTTGTAATCTTTCCTGCAAAAGAATTACCGACTTTGTTATCTGCAATGTTATCAACACTTAACTGTATTTTGGGATTACTCCTTTGAAAAAAGAGTTTGTTAATGCCGATAATTTTATTGTTCTTATCGTGTATTTCTATTACAAGATTATAGTTACCTGACGGTAGTTTTGAAATGTCAAACTCTCCGAAAACAACATTTACTTCAGAAGAGATCTCTTTTTTATACCTGATATAATCCTGGAGTGTTTTCCCGGTTTCGAGTACCTGAATATATGAGGAGACCAGAAATTTTTCATTTTCACCAAGGTCTTTATTGGTGTTATATACCTCCGAGTAATAAATTAACCTATTAACGTTTTCGGGATAGAAGTTTGAAATATTCGGTATAATGTCGTAACCTGCTTTTGTAAGGATGCCGGGAGTTTCGGCCTTTGAATACGATTCAATAAGTTCGATGCCTGAAAGCGACACGGTATCAGGCGAATAGTCAATAGATAACGGTTGAAGTGTTACATAGGGTTTTGAAAGGGAGTCAAGCATATCCCATATCTGAATCTCGAAATAATAATTCCCGTTGGGAAGCGAAAACCTTTGCTGGTCAATAAAACCGGATGCGACATTAATAGAGTCAGTTTCGGGACTTAACAACTCATATTTGTCAAAATTAATAATCGAGTCATTCTTTTTAAACATCATAATTACCTGAACCTTACCCTGATATTTTCCGTTTTCTTTCTTCTCAAGATGAATACTGTTGTCTGCAATTTTTAAATATGTCTCGATATAAGGGCCGTCCTTAGGTGAATAAAAGGTGGAGTATGATAATAATGCATTGAGTTTCTGAGCCTGAATGCAGGTTGTATTAGTCAAAAATAATCCGAGAATTACAAGTCCTGCAATAACTTTGTATCTTATGTTTGTTTTGCCCATTTTAGTAAAAGTTGTTTTAACCTGATAATAAATTGCAAAAAAAAACAAAAATAGTTAATAAATGGTAATTTGTCAAGATAAATAAGTAAACGGTCGTTTTTTTAAGTTAACGGTAAAAAGCTATAATATAATTTTATACTAAAAAATCTCTTTTTAGAGTAAAAAGGAGACCTGAAAAAATACCATTTTTAACAGGATGAAAAGTTATAACCGGATTACGGAAAATTATGATTAAATAAAAATTACTTTTTAATATTGAGACAGAGTTAGTTACGATAATATTTTTCGATTATTCAAAAATAATTGTTCAAATTAAAAAATATTGTATTTTTGCACCCTCATTAGGAGAGATGGCAGAGCGGTCGAATGCGGCGGTCTTGAAAACCGTTGAGGGTCACACCTCCGGGGGTTCGAATCCCTCTCTCTCCGCCTTCGCCCGCCGAAGTTGTGCGCAGCACCAACGAAGGCGGGCTTTTTATTCCAACCTGTTACAGATTGATAGACTATGATGAAAGCGGGCTACGGCGGACACGTCCGCAAAGAAAACGCAAAGACAGAAGTTGTGCGCAGCACCAACGAAGGCGGGCTTTTTATTCCAACTTGTTACCGATTGATTGACTATGACGAAAGCGGGCTACGGCGGACACTACTTTGTTTGTTGCAACCGGTAGTCAACGGTGAATTTATTCATAAAATTATTTCAGAATTACGAGCCTAATAAATAAAATCAAATGCAATTGCCTTTCAATGCTTTCTTTTTCTATTTTTGCCGGTAATTAATTTGTTAAAATGGAATTTGTAAATCCGGGATTTCTTTACGGTTTGTTTGCCTTGGCAATACCTGTCATAATCCACCTGTTTAATTTCAGGAGGTTTAAGAAGGTATATTTTACAAATGTAAAGTTTCTTTCGGAACTGAAACAGCAAACGCAAAAGCAGTCACGATTGCGTCATCTGCTTATCCTTCTGATGCGTATGCTTGCCGTTGCAGCACTTGTGATTGCTTTTGCACAGCCTTACATCCCCGTATCCAAAAGTCTTATAAATAAAAGTGCCAGGAATATTGTAAGCGTTTATATTGACAATTCGTTCTCAATGCAGGCAGAGTCCGATAAAGGAACACTTCTTGACAAAGCAAAGGACAGGGCGCTGGAAATAGCAAGGGTTTATAAAAATTCGGACCATTTTCAGGTTTTGACGAACGATTTTGAAGGAAAACACCAGCGTTTTGTGAGTAAGGATGAATTTCTCAATCTTGTTGATGAGGTGGCTATCTCACCTTCCACGCGAACTCTTTCCGAAATTATTGCGCGACAGAAAGATATTCTTACAACCGAACAAGCAGGTGTGAAATCGGTTTATCTGATTTCCGATTTTCAGAAAAATATGATGAGGGAGAAACTGCCTGCTACCGACAGCTCAATTAATATTTTTATTATTCCGATTGAATCTGTTAATAAAAATAACCTGTATATTGATTCATGTTGGTTTGAAGCTCCTGTTTATCAGGTTGATCAGCAGGTGAAAATCAAAGTAAGGATTCGAAATAACTCGGATGTTGACTATGAGAAAATTCCTGTAAAACTGAAAATCGGAGATATTCAAAAAGCATTGGCAAGTTTTGACGTAAAAGCAGGTCAGGAAGCAGAGGTTGAACTTGTTTATACAAATCAGCAAACTGGAATAGAGTCGGGTGAACTTGAGATAAACGATTATCCGGTCGGTTTTGACGATAAGTTCTATTTCTCATATTATGTATCTCCCGTGACAAAGGTTTTAAGTATTAACGGCAGCGGGCAGAATATTTATCTAAACTCGTTGTTCGGTCACGATTCCACATTTTTATTCAGGAATGCGGATCAGGGGAACCTTGACTATTCCTCATTGGCTTCAAATCAGCTGATAATATTAAATGAAGCCGACCGCATATCAACGGGTCTCGGGCAGGAGCTAAAGCGATTTGTTTCAAACGGAGGGAGCCTCGTTGTTTTTCCTTCGGTAAATATTGATTTTGAAAATTACAGGAAGTTTTTAAAAAGTATCGGGACAGAGTATTATTCAGGGTTGGATACGGCAAGGACAAAAGTGGGTTTTATTGATATTGAAAATCCTCTGTACTCCGGTGTTTTTGATGAAATACCTGAAAATATTGATCTGCCGGTTGTTTTTAAAAGTTATGTGATTGAGAAAAAATCAAGGATACTCAAAGAGAACTTGATGGAGATGCAGAACGGAAATACCTTTCTTGGTGAATATCCTGTCGGTTTGGGGCGTGTGTATCTGTTTGCCGCTCCGCTGAAGCCTGAGTTCGGTAATTTTCCGAAACATGCCATTTTTGTACCTACTTTATTCAAAATGGCAATTTCGGGATATAAGGAAGACCGGATTTTTTATATGATTGGAGACGATAAAACAATTGTTGTAAATAATGTAAGTACGACCGGTGACAATGTGTTTAAAATAAAACTGCTGAACTCGGATTTTGAGCTTATTCCCGACCAAAGAATAGTTAGCTCACAGCTTGAGATATATCCTCATAACAGAATAAAAACAGCCGGCAATTACCTGCTTACCGATAATGATAAGCCGGTGAAGGGGTTGTCGTTCAACTATGACAGGAGCGAATCGGAGATGGTGTTTTACACCCCGGATCAAATATCAGGAAAGATGACTGATGCCGGTATCGGTAATTTTCATATTGTCAAGCCCGGTGTTGTACCCTTCGAGCAGGCTGTATCGGAAATGAGCCGCGGTGTACGGTTATGGATGTGGTTTGTTATTCTTGCATTGGTATTTCTTGGTGTAGAGGTTTTATTGCTGAGACTTTTCCACCGATAACTTGGTGCCGCAATTTGATGTTTTAACCCGCCTTATGTGTCGGGAGTTTATGTTCACTCTAAATCGAAAATTTTACGGTTTGTTTTATTCGCCTGAATCTTTTTTCTTCTTTTTCCTCCCGGCTTCCTGCAATGCTTTGTTTATAATCCACTCCAACTGACCATTTGTACTGCGGAATTCGTCTGCTGCCCACTGCTCAACAGCCTTCAGAATCTCGGGGTCCACCCTCAAC
>CAYOZZ010000093.1:0-10069 GCA_964408535.1 uncultured Bacteroidales bacterium
AACAGTATTTCATTTCGTAGGTCTTTTCCTGTTACGAAAAAGCCCGCCTTCGTCTGCGCTACGCTTGACTTCGGCGGGCGAAGGCGGAGAGTGAGGGATTCGAACCCTCGGACCAGCAAAGCCGGTCAACAGTTTTCGAGACTGCCCCGTTCGACCACTCCGGCAACTCTCCAATAATTTCTGGGCTGCAAAATTAATCTTTTTAAAATAATCTCAACATCTTTTTAATATTTATATTTAAAAATCTGGCGTTTATAATTTTATTGAACATTACTCTTGCCGGCTTGTTGAGTATTATGATAATAACATACTTACAAACTATGAAAACTCTTGTAAAAACAGCACTCATTACGGGAGCCTCAAGCGGTATAGGTAGAGAGCTTGCTTATGTTTATGCCCACAACAACTGTAATTTGATTCTTACTGCAAGAAGAAGGGAGAGATTAGAAAAAATAAAAAGCGAAATTATAAAGCTGTATCCCGTTTCGGTGATGATTATTGAATCAGACCTTTCAAAATTAAACAGTGCGGAAGAACTTTATCAAAATACATCCGGGAATAATGTTGATATTTTGATAAACAATGCCGGCGTTGGTGTTTACGGTGACTTTGAGCATGTTGATATCGAGAAAGAAGAGAAAATGATGGTTCTGAACATTATTACACTCACAAAACTAACCCGGCTTTTTGCCGGAAATATGATTAAGGCAGGAGGGGGAAATATTGTGAATATTGCATCCACGGCAGCGTTTCAGGCGGTACCTCGTTTAGCTTCCTATGCAGCATCCAAGGCTTACGTTCTGAACTTTTCGGAAGCAATTGCCTATGAGTTGAATCAATTTAACATTAAAGTAACAACCATTTGTCCTGGAGCCACCCAATCGGAATTTGCCGATAACGCTAAAATGAATAAAAAAATATTTAAAGGTGCTCCCACGGCAAAAGAGCTTGCAGAATTTACATACAAAGCAATGAAAAGAGGTAATGTAACTGCAATACACGGAATAAAAAACAAGATAATGACTTTCGCTTTGAGATTATCACCACGCAAGATTAATACAATTGTTGCGGCAAGGATTATGGAATAAATTGCAGGAAAATATAAACAAGACTGATTTTTATTTGTTGAATTTTTTTAAATACAAACTTAATTATGGCAGACAGAAGAAATTTTTTGAAATTATCTGTGCTTTCAATAGCTGGAATTGCAGGCACTACCGTAATGGCAAATGGTGGAAGAGGTAATGATAAACTCCCGCAAAATATTATCTATTCTGAAGATGAGCCGGGCAGGTGGCCTCAGAAGGCAGGAAGTCATCTTCCGGTTATAACGGTTAACGGGAAAAAGGTGACCGTCAAAACGGAACATGGGATGTCGGAAGTGCATTATATTGTCAGACATACGCTCGTAGCGGAAAACGGTGATGTTATCGGGGAGAAAACGTTTTATCCGACTGATGAGCAAGCTGTATCAATATTTGAAATACCTGACGGATACTCAAAGCTTTATGCAACAAGTTTTTGTAATAAACACGATTTGTGGTTAACGGAATTTGAATTATAATGGACTAAACATATTTGGACAGAGAAATTTATCAAAACTAGTAACTAAAAATAAAACAAGACGTTATAATATTAATTACTGATTTTTTTAATAACAATTATACGTTATTTATAGGTATTAGAATTGTTTCCAAAATTAACACTATAATGAACAGCAGAATTCCGTTACTAAATATTGAAATTGATAATATTTCAAAAAACGAATTATTACAAAAATTTGATAAAGGTGTTCTTGTAACCCCAAATGTAGATCATCTTGTTAAACTTCAAAATGATCGTGAATTTTATAACATTTACAAAAAAGCCGACTATATAACTGTTGATAGCAAAATTGTTTTCATTGCAATGAAATTCTTAGGAAGACCTGTAAAAGAAATAATTACAGGTTCTGACTTCTTCCCATCGTTTTACAATTATCATAAAAATAATAATAATATCAGAATATTTTTGTTAGGTGCTGCTCCCGGTGTTGCTGAGAAAGCCTTAAAAATAATCAATAGTAAGGTGGGACGTGAAATTGTTGTTGGAGCTCATTCACCAAGTTTTGGTTTTGAAAAAAACGAAAATGAATGTCAAAACATTGTTAATATTATAAATAGCACTACTGCAAATGTACTTGTCGTTGGGGTTGGAGCTCCAAAGCAGGAAAAATGGATTTTTAAATATAAGGACAAACTTGTAAAAATAAATATATATTTAGCCATTGGTGCAACTATTGACTTTGAAGCGGGTAATATAAAGAGAGCACCAAAAATCTTTCAAAAATTTGCACTAGAGTGGCTGTATCGAATGATGAAAGAACCAAAACGACTCTGGAGAAGATATCTGATTGAAGATTTACCATTTTTTAGCTTAATATTAAAGCAAAAAGCTAATAAATACAAAAATCCATTCGAATGATAAAGTACTAAGTTGTCGAACCTCCTTATGGCAAACGCACACTTTTTTAACAATAAAAAGTTAATAATATTTTGCTAATCAATTGTTTAGCAAAAGCATTCTTTGTATATTTACCTAACAATCAATCAAATATACAATATGAAAAAAAGTAATGAATTAGTGCGTATTTTTAGTCAGGTACAAGACCCGAGAAGCCATATCAACAAGCTTCACGACATAGTTGAAAACAAAGTTGATTACATATTGGCATTAAAAGAAAATCAGAAAGAGTTATTAGAGCAGGTACAGGATGAGTTTCGTTTCTGTAAAAATGAAGTGGTTAATAGATACAGTTAATAAGACAGTAGATGTTGGCCATGATAGAATAGAAACAAGAAAATGTACTGTAGTTTCTGGTTTTCAATTTATTGAAAACAAGGGCAATAAATGGTGCAATTTACAAAGTGTTATAAGAATAGAGAGCCTTCGAGAATTTAAAAATAGCGACAAAAAGCCTGAAAAGGCGGTTAGGTATTACATTTCAAATAGAGTTGATACGACAGAGAATTTTCAAAAGCATATTCGTTCACATTGGAGAATAGAAAACAAGTTGCATTGGACATTAGATGTTGCATTTTCTGAAGACGGGTCAAGAAAAAGAAATAAAAATGCAGCTCAGAATTATTCTGTAATTCAAAAAATAGCACTTAATATTTTGAAAAATAAAAAATCAAAAAAGCTTAGCATTGCCAGTAAAAGGCTAAGAGTCGGTTGGGATAAAGCGTACCTCTTTAAAGTGCTTAAAATTAAAGTGTGAGTTTGCCCTACGAACCTCCCAAGAATAATTGTGAAATAAAGAATAATTTTACCCTCCTATGGTTTAAATCCGGGTTTTTATCTTTTAGCTGAGATTATCTGAAACATATAAAAACTCTTTGACCTGAATCTTTCGCTAAGACTTCCCCACAATAATTTACGCAATAACCTGCTTTGCTCTTTATCCAGGGTTTTGGTTGTTCCTTTAAACATAGCTTTGAAATAGCCCTTCAGAAATGATGCGGCACCGACAAAAACGGGAGGCTTCAGCAAATCATGAGCCGTACGCAGAGTCAGATACAACGGGTCATATCCCAGTTTATATGCACCTTTACCTTGTCGCTCTTTTCCTTTTGCAACCGAATAGCGTCCTATGGGTCTTGTTTGTTTATAATTTATATCATAAAAGGCCTCTGTTTTCCACCCTTTTTGCAAAGCAAGAATATTATCGGCAGTATCCCACCCGAGGTTCTCGGGTATTTGGCCGATGTCGGTAAGGCACTTTCTGTTGTAAATCTTAAAGTCACCGTTGGTATGCCAGGAAGGGCTTTTAACAAATATCTTCTTTCCTTCATCAATATAATACGGAGTTCCCGAGATGATGCCAAAATTGTCTCCTTCGATTGCCTCTGCTATTCTTGAAAAAAAATCCGGTTCAAAAGAGATATCCGCATCCATTTTAACGATAAAGTCATAATCCGTTCCCGAATTGTCAATCAGTTTTTTTATCTTGTTAAAAATCTTAACAATTTTAGCTCCGAGAACATAGTTATCTTCACCGTTAACAAGATGGTATTTGACGAAATCATATTTTCCGGAATACTCCTTAACGATTTCAGCGGTCCTGTCGGTTGAATTATCATCGGCCACATATACCAGCAAAGGTTTAATCTTCTGATTAATAACAGAATCAAGAGTAACTTTTATACCCTCTTCTTCATTTTTTGCCGGAATAACCACTACATATTTCATAAACTCAGCCTTCCGTTATATATCTAACTTTTCTATTATATAGTCGGCATACTCCTGCCAACTGTTTTGTTTAATAAAAATTTTCCGTTTTTTGACATCAATACCCTTGCCGGATTTCAGTATTTCTTCCATACGGCTAATCATTTCGTCATAATCTGAATACGAATGTATCAGTTTTTCGTTTGCGAGATCGGCAAAAGCTCCTTTCTCAGGTCCGAGAATATCTGTTTCGTAAACAATTGAATCCATTAAGACTCCCGATCCGAGTACACTTGAGCTTTGGTACGGAAAAAGAATAATTTTTGATGTCATTGCAAGTTTCTCCAGTTCTTCATCTTCTGCAAACCTGTTTATTATCTTTATTCCTGCATTCTGATATTTCATAAGTTTTTCGCCGTAGCTTTCGTCCGACACTTTTCCAATTATCAAAATCCTGAACCGGTTCTCCATCCTTCTGTCGTACAGCAATTCCAGAAATTTGTCAATCCCTTTATAGGGAGATATACGTCCCCAGATAAGGATGTCAATTACTTTGTCGGTATTTGCGGGGATAAATTCTTTGGTAACAGGATGATGCCTGAAAATAATGTTCAGATTATCTTTCCCCGAAAACTCTTTGGCAAAAATTTTTCCTTCCTTCGCATGAACAATAAGGTAGTCGCAATTTCTCAATAAAAATTTAATCAGTTTGCTTTTTACCTTCAAATTGGTTCCCTCATGAGAAATCCTATTATGAACTGTCATGACAGTTTTTATTCCTTTGAGTTTGAAATAGTAAAATAGAGAAATCAGGAACATCATCTGAAAATAACCTCCTTTTTTATCAACTACATTCTCAATCCAATGAAAAAAGACATAATCTATTTTACCTAAATATTTTCTGATATCTATAATTCCCGAATAGGACGGATGGTCAACATTAACAAAATCAAAATATTTACTAAACGATTTTACAAAATTATCTATATAGGGATTATACACCCCGGTACTATCACGCCCTGAAATTGGATATATGTATGCTTTTTTCATAAATTCATTAAAAACTATAACTTTACTTTTCTTTTCATCCCAAAAATTCCAAGTGTTTTCCATTTGAAAAAGCCACCCGTATATTTAAAATATTTTTTCAAAAGTACTTTGTAAGCAATTGGAGATTGCGAATGTATTTTATAGAACATAAAGTCCTTTTTTATGTTGTAGTTTGATTTCAACGATCCGAGCGATTCTTTTAACTCGCTAAAGGTTTCGGGGTATTTCATTCCGGTGTTGCCCGTACTGTTAAAAATTTTCAGTTCGGGATATACTTTAATCCGGAAACCGTTCCTGAAAGCCCTGTAAGTATAATCACTGTCGCCATGATATTGCGGGAAGTTTATGTCGTCAAGAAATCCGATTTTGTCGAAAGCCGTTTTCGGTACAACAGTACCCATACCAGGTAACCATTGCACATCAATAACCGACTGGTATTCTGCGGAATCTTTTACATGAAACGCCATCATATCCTTGTCTCCCTTCACCGGATCGAATTTACCACCCATTGCCCATATCTCATCCGGGTTTTCGGCAACATAAATTTTTGAACCTATTATCACATCGTTATCAAGGCCTTTTAAAATTCCGGAAAGGTTACTGAAATAGTCGGCAGCAGGTATAATATCATTATTCCACCAAAGTACGTGGGTTGTTTCATTATCTTTAAAAGCGAGCCTTGCTCCTTCGTTTATTGAGCCGCTCCACCAGAGATTTCCGTCACCTTTGGCTATTTTAACACCGGGAAAATTACTTTTTATCCACTCAGCGCTACCGTCGGTTGAACCGTCGTCAATAACAATTACCTGAAAGCCGGCAGCATTATCCTTCAACTCTCCAAGTTGAAGAAAAATCTCTTTTAAAGCTTTTTTTGTAAAATCAAGCCCGTTAAATATCGGTATAAGTATTGCAACCTTCATCAGTTTACATCAAAGTTTCTATCAGCTCTTTCATTTTTCTGCCTGCATAATCCCAGTTAAGTCTGGTTTTATATTCATTGAATGATGACAGTGCCATATCCATATATTTTTTTTGGTCGGTAAACATTGAGATTATATAATCTCCGTATTGTTCCGCCGGGCTTCCTACTTTAAAAAGCTTTCCGTTTATGTTATCGGCAACGACAGAAGAAACGCCTCCCGTGTCATTCGTTATCGAGGGAATGCCAAATGAACTGAATTCGCAGTAAACTATTGGTGTACAGTCGGCTAAGGTAGGTAAAACCAGAAAGTGAGAACCTGATATCAGGTCTTCAAGCAATTTCTTTCCCTCTGCTGTTTTTTTACTTATAAATCCGTAAACTTTCACATAATCAGGTAACTCCTCACCATCATCAGGTTCAATACCGACAATCGAAAGTTCTGCTTTTATTCCGTTTTCATTCAGATATTTTACTATCTCGACAGCTTTTTTTCCACCCTTGCGGTACCACTCGACACCAATAAACAGTAATTTGCAAACCTCCTTTGATTTTGAATTAACGAGGTCTTTAATATCTTCAATCGTGTAGTCGTTGTCAATATTCGCACCGTAAGGAATAACCTTAACCTTGTCGGGATCAGCACCATAGTGCTTGATTGCTCCCTGTCTTGCCCATTCGGATGAATAAACGGCATAAGCGGCATTGTGGATTGATTGTTTCTCCATCAGGTTACCGTTTCTGATTGTCTCTTCCGAAAGATTTGTAAAATAAGGATAGTAATCAATCATATCGGCAAAATTGGCATCCGCCCAAAAAATAACGGGAGCGCCTGCATCGAGAAATGTTACCGGAATTGACGAATAGCTCAGAAAAACATCCGTTTTGATTCCCTCAGCCCTTTTTTTAATCTGCTCTGCATATCCTTTCAGTACTGAAGGTGAGCGATCTATAAGATATTTTTCGTTGCGCAGTTTTTTATACAGCCACTCTTTACCTTTATGATAAAACCTGTTTCTTTTTTCAAGTTTTGAAATATAGGTAACGTTTGCAGACTGGGCAATCATTGCCTTTGGTATATAATAATCAGTCCCTGAGCCACTCTTAATGTCAGAAGCATCAAATACCGAAACATAGCTGATATTCATAGCATTTTTTTAGTTAATACAGAAACCAAAAATACGTAACAATTGTTCTAAATGTTACTAATCTTTGTCAAAAAGAAAAGAAATCTTTTTACAAAGCTAACATTTTCTTCTTTTTTGCGTAATAGTTTACTGAAATATTTTTTATATCTTTGTTTAACCTAAATCGGAGATTTAATGATAAAGTATATTTTTACAATAAGTACGGGACGAACAGGTACACATTATCTTAGTAAACTTTTTCAGCATATTGAAGGATGCAAATCGTATCATGAGCCGATACCTATAATGCATTCGAAGGTGATGAGGCAGTTTTTGAAGGGGAAAACCAAACTGATGGAAAAGAAAATGCCTGAGAAAATTGATGCCATCAACAAGCTTAGCGAAGGTGCCGAGGTCTATTTCGAATCGAACCATATGTTTATAAAAGGTTTTGGATGGTATATTCCCGACTATATTAATCCTGAAGAAATCGGAGTCCTTGTTATTACACGTAAAAAGGAAGAGATTGTTGCCAGTCATATTAAGCTTGATGCGACACCGTTGCATTATAAAGGCTGGGACTGGACAATAACTCCGCTGGTTGACCATAATCATGCTGAATTTCCCGCTGAGTATAAGTTTCCCAAATTACTATATTACTTTTATTTTCTGCAACTAAAAACGTTGTACCGACCCTGGGTAAACAAGCTTTTCGGGAGACCGGAAGATTTTAAACCCGGATATATCAAAAAATATGAAAAGGCGATGCTGGACTGGTATATTGACGAAACGTTTAAAAGGGGAGAGCAGTATTTCAAAACTTATCCCGATATTAAACACCTTGAATTTGATATAACCGAGTTGAATGACCCGAAAACTGTTGAAAAGATAATAAAGGAGTTTGATTTGAATGTAAAAATCAAACCGTCATTTTACGAAGCTCTTAACAAGCGTACTAATCTTGACCCTTATGCCAAGAATAAATTAAAAATTGCTTAACCTGAAATTATGAAAAGAATAATCCTGTATCGTTTCCATAATAAGATTGAGATTTGCAAAAACCGAATTGAGTTATTGCGCAAATTTAACCCGGGAGTGCCTGTTTACGGCCTTTACGGAGGTAAGGAAGATGAGTTTGAGTTTTATGCACTGAACCTCGCATCGGATTTTGATGATATTTATTGTATAAGAAACAAACCTGATGAGTGGAAATGGAAAAACAGCGACCTTGCAATAAGGCTCTGGCATAAAGACTTTGGGCACACCATTGATTATGATATGGTGCATATCATGGAGTGGGATTTGATACTTCTTGATTCACTGGATAATCTGTACCGTCATATCCCTGAAGATACACTTGGAATTACAGGGCTGGTTCCATTGAAAAAAATTGAGAAAAGATGGTTTTGGATACGTGATGAGAAGCAGAAATCGCAATGGGTAAAACTCAGAGAGTTCGCCAAACAAAACCTGAATTTTGAGGGTGAGGGATACGGCTCACTCGGACCCGGACTTTGTTATCCCAAATCATTTCTCGAAGCTTATAACAAAATTGAAGTACCAGACCTGTGCAATGATGAGCTAAGGTTGCCGTTTATGGCAAAAGCACTTGGGTTTGAAGTTATGGACACCGGATTCTTTAAAAAATGGTTCTCGAAGAAAGAACTAAAGTACTTTAATTGCAATAATATAGAAGTTGAGCGTGAAACAATGATGAAACAGTACGGAAAGAAAAACGGCAGGAGGGTGTTCCACCCGTTCCGCGAACTTCTCGACCCGAAGTTATTTATTTGATAGCTTATTGTGTTGTTATATGCTTTAATTGTTCGTTTATTATTCTGCTTATTTCATTTGCTTTATCCACGATCATAAAATGCTCAGCACCTTTGATTATTACCGTAGCATCATCTTTAGGTGGTAATAGTTTGTCTTTATCTCCACCTATTTTTAAAACATTTTCCAATTTAGTATTATTATTCCAATTAGCCAGTTCGTTAATAGCCCATTTTGTAAATTTCACATCAGAATCTTTAATGATAGAGTTTAATAATTCCCTTTTTTCTGCACCAAATACAAATACTGCTATTCTTTTTGGAATCTTTAATAATTGCTTAGGAAGAATTTTGATAATTTTTGTTTGTCCGGTTAACTTTATTAATTTACTAAGTTCTCTTTTGGTTTCCACTGAAGAAATCAAAATTGTCATTTTCGGTTTATACAGTTTGCTTATTTCAGTTGCAATTAATCCGCCAAAGCTAACCCCCAAAATTATAAACTCTTTTTCTTTATGCAATTTGTAATTCTTTGCAAACCTTTTGGCATATTTCTTAATCGGTTCGTTATTAAATGGTTCTATCCAGTCAAGTGGGATAAGCTTATTATCAAGGTTTAGATACTTGAATACTCGATTATCAGCTCCAAGTCCGCTAATTCCATATACATTTAATTTCGTTGCCATATATTTCAATTACAAGGCAGTAAATACTTTTATTTATCATTATGGTATTTATTCACTTCATTTTAAATTTTATTATTCCTCATATTAGAGATTTTTGAGTGATTGCTAAAATACAATAATTTTCGTGAAATTCATTTATCTTGTTAATGTCAATATGAATACAATGATAGCTGGTTTTATTGGACGATTAATCTAAAAAAGCCGGGATTTTCCCCGGCTTTAAAATATGTTTAAACCATTGTTTATTCCTACTCAACAATAGTCATCTCTTCAATAAGGTTGTGAGCACCTGCATATTTATCAATG
>CAYOZZ010000094.1:0-5575 GCA_964408535.1 uncultured Bacteroidales bacterium
TAATATCTGATAAAGCTATTACTATTCCTGTCATAACGATTCAGGCCATTGTCAGTACCAACCCACAGGTTTTTTCTGCTATCTTCAAAAATAACAATTACAATATTATCGCTTATAGAAGTTGTATCTTTATCGCTATGCTTAAAAACGGTAAAACGACCGGTTACCGGATTAAGATTACACAGCCCCTTGCCTGTTGCTATCCAAAGAGTAGTATCACTGTCATTCCAAAGTAAACCGTTTATTATATTGCTGCCGATACTTTTATCCAAAGGATTATAATCATACTTTACAAGTTCTTTTGTATCAAGAGAGTATTTATATAAACCAAGACCATAAGTACCAAACCACATACAATTCAACCGGGGAGTATATAATGCTGATCTGACATCAAATCCATTATTATAGGTCTGCCCGTAAACAGGTTTATTAACCACAAAATATTTTTCTGTGCCCGGGTTAAAAACATTTACTCCGTCGGAGGTACAAATCCATACAAGACTATCGTCAGTTTCAGTAAAAGACCATACGATATTGTTACTTATGCTGGTGTTATCATTTGTCCGGCGATAGCAATGCTCAAAATCATTGGAGTATCTGCTAATCATATTAACACCTTTAAAAGTGCCTACCCAAATATTTCCCGTTTTATCTTCAAGAATAGAATAAATTTTATCGTTACTAAGACTTCCAGGGTCATTTAGTTTATTTCTAAATACGGTAAAAGTTCCATTCCGTTTATTCAGAAGATCCAAACCACCGGCTGTACCGACCCAGATATTTCCTTTCGAATCCTCATATATCTCTCTTACCCAATTATTACTCAAGCTCTTTGGATCACCGGGATCATTGAAAAATTGTTTTATAACCTTCATTGATGAGTCGAGAAGATTTAACCCGTTTCTCGTCCCCACCCAGTAAAAACCGTCCTCATCCTGCAAAACACACCTTACATTATTATGGCTTATTGTGGCAGAGTCATCATCTATATGATAAAACCTTGTTGAAGTTTGCGTTTTAGGATTTAGCTTAACCAATCCGAAAGAGGTCGAAATCCATATAATACCATTCCTGTCCTCATACAAGTCAATGATATAGTTACTTCTGGGGCTTAAAAAATCTTGTGGTTTGGAAAAATAGGAAACGAATTTTCCGGTTTTCTTATCGAATTTATTTAATCCGTCGGCAGTTCCAATCCAAATAGTCCCGTCAGACGCCTGAATTATATCGTTAATCCTGTTGTTAATTAAGCCTCCGGTGCTGTCGGAATAGTGAAGATATTGCTTAAACGTTCTGGTTTCCCTGTCGAAACGGTTAAACCCTTTATCCGTTCCAATCCAAATAGTCCCCTCATCATCTTCGAGGAGGGTATAAATTGCGTGATCACTAAGACCGTCATCAACGTTGTAAGTTACAAAGTTATATCCGTCATATCTGTTCAGTCCGTCCCATGTACCGAACCACATATACCCGTATTTATCCTGCAATATCGAGTAAACCCAGTTTTGCGACAGTCCCTTTTCAAGTTTTATATTTTCCGATGCGAGACGTTTAAACTTAACATCTTCCGTCTCCTGTGAAAACAGGTTAACTCCGGCATAAATACCGGCAAGAAAAAACAGCAATATATATTTAAAAACGCTTCTTTTCATAAATTCAGGGTTACTTGCATTTCGATCCTTTTTTTCTTTGCTTTTTGTTATACTTTTTTGCCTTTTTCTTACTTTTTTTCATACGTTTTTGTGTCTCTTTCGTCTGCATTTTATAATGTGCCTTAATTTTAGCCTTTTGAATTTTTTCAGCTTCCTTGGCACTTTTTTTCTGTGCTTTATATGCCTCTTTTTGCTTTTTTGTTTCCTCCGACCCTTTACATCCCGCCGAAAAAAGAGTCACGAAAACAGAAATTATTACTATATAATATTTTAATATCTTCACGAAAACCTTGATAATCTTATAAAAAGCAAATAATAAAAATAGTTAATCACCGTTTTAATGGTCGAAAATTACTAATAATTATTGTAATTTTGCATCAAATTTATAATAAAGTGAAAAAATATCATATCATTCCACCGGTTTTAGTATTACTAACAGCACTTTTTGCAGTTTCTTCGTGTGGAAAAGATGAGAAAGAGCAGGGACTGATACCCAATGTGTATGTTAATTTCGAGCTTTATCCGAATTCCATAAATCCCATTCCCGTAAGCACCTGGATTTATGTGAACGATCAGGGCTACAGAGGAATCATCATATACCGTTATGACCAGAATACTTTTTTAGCTTACGAACGTACCTGTCCTTATGATCCGGAAAAATCCTGTGCTGTTGTCGAAGCAGACGAATCAAGCATAACCGCGGTTGACTCCTGTTGTATGTCAAGGTTTCTTTTGACTGACGGAAGTCCTTATGCCGGTCCGGCAACCTTACCCCTCAAACAATACCAGACAATGTATGACGGTAATATTCTGAGGGTTTACAATCAACCGTAAAGGGCTCTAAAAGGCTTCAAGAAATGTAAAGAAGAAAAGCATCCTGACTTTTGATAAACCGACATCAAAACGTAAATTAGTTCTGTTTCTGCTGTCAACCATCAATCTTAATCCTGCACCTGCCGACCAGTGTATCCCATTAAAAGTATATTTTCCGTAATCTGGAGCTACCTCACCCAAACCTCCGAACAATGTCCCTCCGATAATCCAGGCAATTGGAAACCTGAGTTCAAGCTGACCGTCAATTAGGGTATGATCGCGATACCTTCCGAGATAGATACCCCGCATACGATTGTCACCTCCCATAAGTGCCAATGACTGAACGAGCACATCACCAAAACGTCCCTCAGTGTAAATCTGTGTTGCAATTGTCAAAAATTTAACCGGAGTAAAATAATTTCTGTAATCAATAAGAATAAGGTTATAATTGAATTTACTGCCGATCCATTTTCCGTAATTCATATATTTAATAAACAAATATGACCCCTTTTTTGCATTAAATCTGTTATCACGTGTTTCTCTCGCAAAATTTAGTCCGATACCTGATTGCAGTCCTTCATTCGGTTTTAGGTCAATTCTCCCCGGATAATCAAGTGTATCGCTATAATCAAGAACAAAAAAATTGTTGTACTGATAATAAATACCTATGTACAATGTGCTTGTAATGTTATACTCAAAACCAGTGGAAATATCAAGATTTGTTGAGTTTACAAGACGTTCATTGTTATAATCCGTTGTATCTCCAAGGCCATAATAATAGTCCGGAAAGTCGAGGTAATAAACCTGTGTATGACTTCTGTATTTGTTATGCCCGAACATCAGGTCTATTTCCGTTCCTATTTTATATTGATGGTTTAAAGTGAAATATGCAAGAGAGGTAATATGGGAAGGTTGGATCGTAGTATCGTTGGTTCCTTTTGAACCTATGCGGAATCCGTTGTATTTTGTCAGTCCGAACATCCAAGAGGTCTCGGTTGAATATGAAATAATAGGTAAAGGGGAGTATTTAACAACCTTTTCCATCGTTGCGTTTATCTTATCCAATTTGCTTTTAAATCCTGTGGAATCGTTTTTTTGTACCTGGGATGTATCGCTTTGCGAAAAAGAATTGAAGGATATTTGAAGTATAACAGCAATCAAAATTTTTCTTATAAATGATAAAGTATTGTTGTTCATAAATCTTTAATTACTGTTAACACTATTCGTATTTTCTTAAACGGTTAAAATCTATGCAAATATAATAAAAAAAATAATTCTATTAAAATCAGATAATAAAGGATCTAACTTTCAGATAATAAAGCACTTCCCGAATATTTCATAAAAACCTGTGACTCCGTTTTCACAATACATTTCACCTTACAGGTATTGTCCGGTTGCTTTTCAAATGTAATATCAAACAAAACCTCTCCTGATTCAAGAGGATTGATTACATTCAGGTATTTTATTGATTTTGTGCTTTTTAAAAAGAGTTCGGTTTGTAAAGCATTTTCAAGCAAATCCTTCATCACCTGTACCTGAACGACTCCGGGAACAACAGGATTTCCGGGAAAATGCCCGTCAAAAACCTTATGCTCCTTATTGAAGATAATTCCGGCAACAACACCGTTATCCTTTGTCTTTAGCGACTTTACCTCATATATTGATCTTAATTCCATCCTGAATAATCTATCTGTTTTAAACTTATTTCAAATTTCAACATTTTGTGTGTAAAAACAATTTCCCGCGGGCCTTTGTCACCGTATTTATTCAAAATTACCGTTGTTCTTCCGAAGACACATCCCCTTTCGGAGACTTTTTCAGGGCCTTCTACATCAGGTGAAAAATAATAGTCCTTCAATCCGTCCTTTTTAAGCCTGAGAACATATTTTCTTTCAACACTTGCCGATGAAAAAGATTTAACGATATTTTCGGACCCGGAAAGAAACAACAGTCCGAAATCGGAACTCAGTTTTTTAACGACCGCCTTTCTATCCATAAAGTCGCTCGTATAATTAACCTGTGAACTGCCGTCTTTTAAAAACTCTATTTCAAACAGCCTCATACCTGCTTCCGACAGCAGTGCCAGCCGGAATGATCCGTCTTCAGGTATATATTTGATAACAGCAAGGCTGGTAAAAATATTTTCACCGAAAATTATCTTAACACTATAAAGCGATTTGTCAAAATCCGGTGGGAAAACCGGTTTTATTACCCGGTTTACGGCAACTTCCTTCCGGTACCCCAAATGGTGTAAACTGCCGCAGGATAAAAAAACCGGCAAAAGACTACTGAGTATTAAAACGCTCGTCAGGTATCTCTTCATTGATTTTTTTATTTACAAATTTTATCAGGGTGTAATCGTCCGACAGCTCAATAACCCGGAAATCGGTAACGGTGTAATCTTTTTTACTTATATAAAGTTCAATGGTTTTAACATACTTTTTCAACTCTTCCTGCTCAGGCCAAAGTTGAATAAAAAATGTATTTTTATTTTCAAAAAAGGAGGTTGACAAATCCGGCATATTCAATATTTTCCCCTGTATCGAATTGATTATCAAATCGTTTATCTCATTAAACATTTTACTTGACTCAAGGTCAACTTTCATTTCACTGTCATCGCTCTTTATCAATAGTTTTCCATTATTAATGATTAGCAAATAGCTATACGGACTTGTATATTCAAGTCTTAACATTTCAGGTTTTTTATAAAGCAAAATACCTTTTGATATTATCTTTTCATCAAGAAAAGCAAGGTTTTTTTCCTGGATAAACTCTGTGTTTATCGAGTTGGTTTCGGAAGCAACTTCGTTAACTTTTTGCCTTATGTATGCGGTATCAGAAACTTCAGTGAATCCGGCAGGCTGGGCAATTCCATACGAAACGGCAAAAAACGGGAGAATAAATAGAATTAATTTATACATCATTTTACATTATGAATGATTGACAAAAATAGGGAATAGATAAACCTGAGGATTTTTTCGGCAAAGTTTATTTACCCTTTCAAATGCTTGGGTATCCTTCCGCTTCTGATTGATTCGGAGCGTAGCGGTCTTCCGACAATTCTTTCGACCATTCTTCCAATCTCCAGAACCCTGTCAACATCAACACCT
>CAYOZZ010000095.1:0-13606 GCA_964408535.1 uncultured Bacteroidales bacterium
TACAAAATTTCCATCCCACTGTGCCCATTCAATATCGTAAACGGGATAACCCTGTCCGAAATACCACTGGTCGAAAAAATATGTAAAGTCTATTCCGGTAGTTTCGTTCAGTACATTCATAAAATCAAGTCCTGTTGCAACCCCACCCGCGTATTGTAGCTGGAAGTTCTTCATTACCGAGAAAAAGAGATCATCATCATTCAGTTCAAATCTTATCATATGCAGTAGGATGGCTCCTTTATAGTAGCTAAGCCTTGCATCGAATATCCTCCAGACGCTGTCGTATTCAATGGCTTCGTCAGGAACATAAACGCTGCCGCCCGGTTCTGACAAAACGTGATCCATAGTTTGCTGCATCCATATCTTATGCCACTGTGGCGCAGCGATAAATTCGTGGGCAAGATAATCGGAATAGGTTGCGAAACCCTCATTTATCCAGATATCATTCCAGGTTTTACAGGTTACATTGTCGCCAAACCACATATGCCCGAGTTCGTGTGCAACAATACCGAATCCGAAACCTCCCAGCGTGGTCATTGTCTGATGTTCCATTCCGCCGCCGAGGGCAGTTATGCAATGTCCGTATTTTTCTTCATGAAAGGGGTACAATGAATAAAAATCGGAAAATAATTCGATGAAACCGGCTGTGTTGTCAATATTAGGCTTGTAATATTCGAGGCAGCCGTCAGTATCGTAAATATAATTCTGAATTAAAATAGAATCTCCGTTCATTTCAGCCGGTTTTGCATAGATATCATATTCTTCATAATCTGCAACAGCAAAAGAAAGAAGGTAATAATCAATCGGATAGCGGGTTTTCCATTCGTATCTGACTTTATTTCCGGGCATAGGTGTTATAGCCGTTAACAGGCCTTCCGACCCTGCCTTCAGCGTGTCGCTGAAAGTAAGAAATATCCAGGCCGAATCCGCCTTATCGGTAAGTACCTGCTTAACAGGAAACCATTCCCGTGCACTGAAAGGCTCCGAAAGAGTCCACGTCACATTTTGATTCCAGTTTTCGTCATACTCACTCGAAACACCGGAGAAAAATTCACCCGTAGGAGGTGTGCCGTGATAGAAAATCTGTGATGAGAGCATCTCTCCCTGTAAAACGGAATTTTGCAACGGAATAAATACTTCATTTCCGGTATGTGTAAACCCGTGAACTGTACCGTTGATTTTTACCGAATCAATTATCATATCATCAATCAGTTCAACGGCAAAGGTGTCAAGAGCCGTTACAACCGATTCGGCATTAATTGTTACATTACCCGATATATCAACACTATTACTTGAAACGTTAAGATCAAGAAAATAAAATTTAACATCATAATCGAATAAAAGAGGTGTCTGGATTATCTCTTTCGACCGTAGAAAATAACTTTTATAAAACTTTGCTTTGCTGCATTGCAAACTCTCTGTGACGTCGTAATTCTTCTGAGAAAACACGGAGTTTAAAAGAAAAAACACAGTCAAACAGAAAGTTAAAACCTTTTTCATACTTATATCTTTTTGAATTCGTTCATAATACCTACTTCCATTTATTCTCATCATAATAAATAAGAAATGTCGTAATTTCCACATTGTTAATTAATTCCTTTCCTTCTTTTACCGTTTCGGGGTATTTCACACCGGTAGGACAAAATACAAGGTAAACACCTTTGTCAAGGCCAAGACTGTTACAATAGTAGGCAAGTTGCTTTTTACCGTCAAGAAACAATTTTTCATAATAATATATTTTTGATTCAATAAGGTATTCTTCGGAATTGACATTTATTATCAGGTCACTTTTACCGAGACCGGTATCGGCTTCACGATAACTTTTTCCGTCCGCAACCTGGAGGAACGCCTGAATATATGTTTCAAAACTATACATCATAGCGCTTTCTTTAATTGACCTATAGTTTCCATTTTCATCTTTTTCCCTGAAAACATTAAAACCTCGCCGTTTTACAAACTTCTTATACCCATCTATTAATTTATTTAATATCAGCTTATTATTTTCATCAAACAATTCACGAACAATAAAACTTCTTAGCAAATTTGCATTTTCACCGTTTGTATAAGGATAAAAAGCCTCATAAAGTCTTTTTTTGTAAAACGGCACCCAAAAAGTAACATATCCATTCTCATCTTTTTTTATTAAACCGTTTGTATGGAGAAACTTTATGCTCGGTCTGTCAATTTTAAAAGGTATTTTATCTTCGGTAAAAAGTAATCGCTCAACAAAAGTACGTTCTTCCCGAGCTTTATTCAAAATATTTTCAAAGTTCTTGTCAATAGCTTCGGTTAAGTACCAGTCTTCAACTTTCAGGTAATTATCATAAGAAACAATTTTACTCTCCGGAAAATCTTCCACGAGTTTATATGCAAACCCGTTCACCAGCCCGGGTTGACCTGCCGTTATCCTGAAAATACTTTCTTTTACTTTCTCATCAAAAAGCTGGTCTGTCTCAGTTTCGTGCTGGTGTAAAAGCTCGAAAACTTCCTGCTCTGTAAAATACGGAATATTAAGATTATCGGCAATATTAAAAGGTGAAGCATTGTCGCTGACTATTCCGAGAATATTCGATACTCCGACAAGAATTACACTCTTAAGGCAGTGATTATTGCGTGAATGGTATGCATTGCGAATGGAATGGAGAAAGTCACCGAAAAACTCAGAATTAATACCTTCGACCTCATCAATAATGAGAACACAATTTTTATTTCTAATATTCTCTATTAACTCAAAAATATTTGAAATATCCTTTTGTCCGGTAAAATCTTCTTGCCAGGCCTCCTTTAAATGCCTCGTAAACCGGTTTAAAAAACTTTCAAGAGAAGCATTCCTATAGCTTTCAAAATTGATATGTGCAACTTTGTAATCTTGCTTTTTCAACTCTTCGGCAAGTTGTCTGAAATAAGTACTTTTCCCTGTCTGGCGAGGTGCCCAGATAGTAAAATACCGCTCATCTTTCACTAATTCAATTCCTCTTTTCATCAATTCCGGACGATTAAGAGTATAATGCCTCGACGGAATATTCGGACCGGATGTATTAAAATATCTCTTTCTTGCCATATTTGTAATATACTCTAAAATTCACATTGTTTGACACTGAAATGTCAATTCATGAAAATAACATTCCCTATTTCCGTTTTCTATATGTATTTTTGCAAAATTAACAAAATATAGAATACTTTGTACTCGTTTGTTATACAATTAAATATTTATTTTGACTGACAGTTATCAACATATTATCGAAAAGATCGACCGGTTTATCAGGAAGTATTATAAAAATCAACTGATAAAAGGTGCAATATACTGCATTTCGCTGCTGGCGGTGTTTTTCCTGCTTGCCGATTTGCTTGAGTATTACGGTCACTTTAATACACAGACAAGGGCTGTCATTTTTTACACATATCTGTTTTTAACAATAGCTACTCTTATAAAATACATCTTTATTCCGGTTTCAAAACTGTTTAAATTCGGTAAACGAATATCATACGAACAGGCTGCCGGCATTATCGGTGATTTTTTCCCTGAAGTCAGCGATAAACTCATCAACACACTGCAACTAAAGAAACTGGAGTCGGAAAGTGTTGCAAATATCGAGCTTATTGAAGCGGGAATTGAACAGAAAACGAATGAATTAAAACCCGTACCTTTTACTTCGGCAATCCATCTTTCAAAGAACAGGAGATATTTAAAGTATGCCCTCCCTCCTATTCTCGTTATTCTCGCCATACTGTTTATTTCTCCCAATATTATAACCGAACCTGCCGAACGAATTGTGAAGCATAATGTTTATTTTGAAGAGAAGCTTCCTTTTTCCGTTGAAGTTGAAAACGAAAATCTTCAGGTTATTCAGCACGAGGATTTTAAATTAAGAGTGAAAGTTACCGGTGACGAAGTCCCTGAAAATATTTACATCCAAACCGGAAACAACCGCATAAAGCTAAACCGTGAAAGTCCCGTTAGTTTTTATTACACATTTCTTAATGTTCAAAAAGAGAGGAAGTTCAGACTGATAAGCGACAGATTTGAATCGGAAGAATACAGGCTGAAAGTGTTACCGAAACCTGTCATTATCGATTTTACCGTACATCTTGATTATCCGGCATATACCGGTAAAAAGGATGAAGATTTGTCGAACAACGGTGATATTATAATTCCGGAAGGCTCAAATGTTACCTGGAAATTTTTTACAAAAAACACGGATATTGTAAATTTCAGATTTGGGGATGAAATAAAAAAACTGCCTAAAAACTCTTCAAATGCTTTTGTTTACAGCAAAAGATTCTTTCAAAACAGGAATTATTCGGTTTCGGTATCGAATAAATTCCTTAGAAACACCGATTCATTGTCATA
This sequence comes from uncultured Bacteroidales bacterium, assembly GCA_964408535.1. Lineage (GTDB taxonomy): Bacteria > Bacteroidota > Bacteroidia > Bacteroidales > JAADJA01 > JAADJA01. The sequence goes on from CAYOZZ010000095.1 coordinate 4,352, forward strand.
CCGGATAACTGTTATTCCCGACCTCTATCCCACTATTGCAGTTGAACGGTATTCCGACTCGGTTTACGACAAAAGGCTCTATTTTAAAGGTGCTATCAAAGATGATTACGGATTCAGGTTGCTGACCTTCAATTACAAAATAAAGAAGGACGGGGGAGGGGATGATAACCTTAATACAGATACAATTGACATTAACAAAAGTATCAATACACAGCAATATTTTCACTTTTTCGACATCACATCACTTAATCTTGAGCCTGGGGACGGACTTGAATACTATTTTGAGGTCTGGGATAACGACGGAGTAAACGGAAGTAAGTCATCAAGAACACAACTTATGGAATTTAAAACCCCGACATTAAAACAGGTGGATGAAAAAGCAGAAAAATCGAATAAAATGATAAAGGAGAAGCTTGATGACGCAATGAAGGATGTAAAAAAGCTTCAGAAAGATATAGACGAAATAAATAAAAAACTTTACGACAAAAAAGAACTGAACTGGGAGGATAAACAGCAGATAAAACAACTGCTCGAAAAGCAACAGGAGTTGAAGAATACAATTGAAAACATCAAAAAAGAGAATAAGGAGAAAGCATTACAAGAGCAGGAGTACAAAAATATTGATAAAGACATTATTGAAAAGCAAAAGCAACTCGAAGAACTCTTTAACAAACTGATGCAGGATGAAGAGTTGAATAAACTGTTTGAAGAACTTAAAGAGTTACTCGAACAGGTTGATAAAGACAAGGTTAGTGAGATGCTTGAGCAGATGAAAATGTCAAATGAAGAGCTTGAAAAGATGCTTGACAGGGATTTGGAACTGTTCAAACAATTGGAGTTTGAACAAAAACTTGATGAGACGATTAAGAAGCTTGATAAACTGGCAAAAAAGCAGGATAAGCTGGCCGAAAAAACTGAAAAAAAGGAGCTGTCGTCAGAAGAATCGAAAAAGGAACAGGAAAAAATTCAGGAAGAGTTTAACGACCTGAAAAAAGAGATGGATAAACTTGACTCGCTAAACAAACAACTCGAACAACCCAATGATTTTGACAAGCAGGAGGAGAGCCGGAAAAAGATTGACGATGAGATGAACAAAGCAAATGAATCACTTAATAAGAATCAACGTAAAAAGGCTTCCAAATCGCAAAAAAGTGCCGCCCAACAGATGCAGGAGATGCAGCAATCTATGGAGCAAATGCAGGAATCAATGGCTGAAGAGGGTATGGAGGAGGACATGGAAACCTTACGTGGAATACTTGAAAACCTGATTCAACTTTCATTTTCTCAGGAAAATCTTATTCACAAGGTTAATAATATGAATCTCAACGATCCGAAATACAATGAATTGAGCCGGGAGCAAAAAAATATCAAGGATGACCTTCAGGTTGTTGAAGATTCACTTTTTGCATTAAGTAAACGCCAGATTATGATTGAACCTTTCGTTACGCGTGAGATTTCATCAATAAATAATAATATAGGTCAGTCAATTAAATATCTTAACGACAGAAGATTAGGCATTGCCGCCAGTAAACAGCAGTATGCAATGACCTCAATAAATAACCTTGCCCTGATGCTTTCGGAAACGCTTAACCAGATGATGCAGAGTATGATGCAGCAACAATGTTCGGGAAATAAATCGTGTAAAACCGGTAAACCAAAACCCGGTGCCGGACAATCTTCGATGAAATCAATGCGACAGTTACAGGAGCAGTTGAACAAGCAAATAGAAAGCCTGAAAAAAGGAATGAAGGATAAAGGGAAAAAAACCGGTGGTAAGTACGGCAAAAACTCCGACGGAATGAGTGAACAACTTGCCAAGCTTGCGGCTCAACAGGAAGCATTGAGAAATCAGATGCAGAAATACTCCGAACAGTTGTCGAAAGAGGGGCAGATGGGTGCAAGTAAAGAGTTGAAAAAGACAATTAAAAAAATGGAAGAGACGGAAACCGATCTCGTTAACAAAAGAATCACTCAACAAACGTTAATGCGTCAGCAAGAGATACTTACACGCATGTTAAAGTCGGAAAAAGCGGAAATGGAGCGAGAAATGAAGGAAGAAAGAGAATCAAAAGAAGCAAAAGATCAAAAATATCGTAACCCTGATGAATTATTTAAGTATAAACAAAAACAATCAAACGAGGTGGAACTTTTAAGAACGGTTCCGCCGGGATTAAAACAATTTTACAAGAACAAGGTTAATGAATATTTTTTTAATTTCGAAGAACGATGAAAACAGAACAAAGAACACTCAGATTACAGTCTCTGCCCGAGAACATTCATCAGGTTGAGCAGCTCATAGAAGATATCTGCGACGACTACAATCTCAATCACAGCTATCTTGGATGCATAAATGTTGCACTTACGGAAGCATTCACAAATGCTCTTGAGCATGGCAACAAACGCAATCCTGAAAAAACCATTACTATTACGTTTGAGAAAAGGTCAACAGGACTAACTTTCAGCATTAAGGATGAAGGTGAAGGATTTGACTATCAAAGCATTCCGGATGTAAAAGATGATGGTAAAGAGAAAACATTTCCGGGAAGAGGAATATTCCTTATCAAATCCCTTTCGGATGACGTTAGCTTTATCGGCAATGGTAATGAAATTGAAATCGGATTTAAAATTTCGAGTATTGATTTCGAGACGGCAGTTGACAGAATAAAAAAGCTCCGTGACTACTCGAAAACAACGGAAAAAGTTTTAGATAAATAGTAGGGCTTTGTAGTGAAGACAACTGTCATTACATTTTAATTGACTGATAAATAAACATTTGTGAGTCCGCAAGAGATAAGTTTTTTTACAGAAGACATTTCCTTTACCCTAAGGAATAAAAATAAACTGAGAAAATGGATTCAGGTTGTCATTGGTAATGAAAAAAAATTGCCCGGCAACCTGAATTATATTTTTTGCAGCGATGATTATTTATACAAGCTAAACAAACAGTATCTCAACCACGATACTCTCACCGACATAATAACATTCGACCTTTCTGAAAAACCTGATGAAATTTCCGGGGAAATTTATATCAGTATTGACCGTGTTAAAGAGAATGCAAAAAAATTTAAAGTGACCTTTTATAACGAGCTTCACAGGGTGATGATACACGGCATTCTTCATCTTGCCGGATACCATGATAAAACTCAGGAAGAAATAATCCAAATGAGAAGTAAAGAAGATAAATGTTTATCTTTGCTGCCTGAAATTTTGGGATAATCCCAATGTGTTTCACGTGAAACAGTTTAGTCAATCGGTTTAACCGGAAACCGGTTAAATTTGTTTAATGTTTTGTTATCTTGATGATTGGAGATTGCAGACTGATTCTGATATATTTTGTAAAGTGGTTTTAAAACCGGAGTATCAATGTTCAAAGAATACGACATAATAGTAGTCGGAGCCGGACACGCCGGCAGTGAAGCGGCAGCGGCAGCGGCCAACCTCGGTTCGTCCGTATTGCTTATCACTATGAATATGCAGACAATCGCTCAGATGTCATGTAATCCCGCTATGGGTGGAATTGCAAAGGGGCAGATTGTCCGGGAAATTGATGCGCTCGGCGGATATTCCGGTATTGTGACGGATAAGACAATGATTCAATTCAGGATGCTTAACAAATCAAAAGGTCCTGCAATGTGGAGTCCGCGTGCCCAAAGCGACAGAACCCTTTTTACAATCGAATGGCGAAATATGCTTGAGAAAACCCCAAATCTTGATTTCTGGCAGGATACGGTTACCGGAGTTTTAACTGACGGTAAAAGAATAACAGGCGTTAAAACCTTAATGGGGCAGGAAATAAAAGCAAAAGCCGTAATTTTTACAAACGGGACGTTTCTGAACGGAACAATTCATATCGGAACAAAGAATTTCGGAGGTGGCAGAATGGGGGAGAGGGCGTCGAAAAATCTTACCGAAGAACTGATTGCTCTCGGATTTGAATCCGACAGAATGAAAACAGGAACTCCTGTCAGGGTTGACGGCCGTACAATTGATTTCTCGAAACTTATCGAACAGCCGGGAGATGAAATTCCGGGAAAATTCAGTTTTACCGACACACCCGTTCTTAAAAAACAAAGAAGTTGTTACCTTGCTTATACAAGCCCTGTTGTTCACGATATTTTGAAAACGGGTTTTGACGAGTCTCCGATGTTCACAGGAACAATAGAGGGAACCGGACCCCGGTATTGCCCTTCAATCGAAGATAAAATCGAACGGTTTTCGGATAAGACAAGCCACCAGTTGTTTATCGAACCGGAAGGCTGGGAAACTATCGAATATTATGTGAACGGATTCTCTTCGTCGCTCGCTGATCATATTCAGTTAAAAGCTTTAAGAAAAATTCCGGGATTTGAAAATGCCAAAATATTCAGACCGGGATATGCGATAGAATACGACTATTTCCCGCCTGAACAATTGAAAAATACTCTTGAAACAAGAGTGATAGAAAATTTATATTTCGCAGGACAGATAAACGGTACAACCGGTTATGAAGAAGCTGCAGCCCAGGGGTTGATTGCCGGTATAAATGCTCACAGGAAAATTAATGAACTGCCTGACTTTGTGCTTAAAAGGTCGGATGCCTATATCGGTGTTTTGATTGACGATTTGATAACAAAGGGCGTTGACGAGCCGTACAGGATGTTCACTTCAAGGGCTGAATACAGGATATTGCTCAGGCAAAACAGCGCTGACCTTAGGTTAACTCCGTTAAGTTATGAAATTGGTCTTGCCGGTGAAAACAGGATGAAAAGAGTGGAAAGAAAAACTGAAATTATTTCGGAACTTGTACGGTTTTTCAAAAAAGAGAGTATCAGCCCTGACGAAATTAATGATTTGCTTGACAAGAAAGGAACGAGCAGACTATCGCAAAAAGTCAGAATCGAATCCCTGCTTTCACGTCCGCAGATTCGATTGAGTGATTTAACTGCAAATGTCAGCCGGATTGCCGGCCATGTTGATACTTATGATGAAACCTTTATTTCCGAATGTCTTGAAGAAGCTGAAATTCTTGTGAAATATGGAAGATACATCGAAAAAGAGAAGGAAATGGCAGGAAGGCTTAATAAACTTGAAGGACTGAAACTTGACCCTGATATAGATTATTTCAAGATAAGTGCACTTTCATATGAAGCAAGGGAAAAGCTGTCAAAGATTAAACCGGCAACTCTGGGACAAGCATTGAGAATTTCAGGTGTTTCGCCGGCTGACGCTTCCGTTTTGGCGGTTTATATGGGTAGATAATTATATTTTTATAGAAATATTTTTATAAAATTTTTGGGACGGTTTTTGTAATCAACAGGTCACTCTTCGACTATGCTCAGAGTAACTATTGTTAAAAAAATAAAAAAGTGTTTCACGTGAAACAAACGCTATGATGAGAGTAAATGAATGTCCGGTTTGCGGTAATAAATCAGTTAATAAGTTTCTTGAGCTGGAAGACTATTTCCTCTCTAAGGAATCTTTTGAAATTTCACTTTGTGCTGAGTGCGGCTTTAAATTTACAAATCCTGTTCCACGTGAAACAGACCTCCCAAAATACTATGAATCCGATGAATATATTTCGCACAGCAACACTACAAAAGGATTTGTCAATAAGATTTATCAGTTGGTACGAAATCATTCCATTAAGCGAAAGGCAGGAATAGCAACACATAAAATTAACAATGGAGAGGCTCTTGATATCGGATGCGGTACAGGCGACTTTTTAAATGAGCTGTCGAGGCGAGGATGGAAAGTTAAAGGAATAGAACCGAATAAAACTGCAAGAAACAATGCAATAAATAATTTCGGACTGGATGTTTCTGACGAACAACAGTTGTTTAAATTCGGGGCAAACGGTTTTGATGTCATCACAATGTGGCATGTTCTGGAGCACGTTTACAACCTCGACAAACATCTAAGTCAGATAAAAAAGATTTTACGAAAAGACGGACGACTTATAATCGCATTACCCAATGCAGATTCTATGGACGCAAATATCTATAAAAATTATTGGGCTGCGTACGATGTCCCGAGACATCTTCATCATTTTAACCAGGCGTCATTTAAAAAGTTAATGGAAAAATACGAATTTGAAATCATTAAAATCAAACCGATGATTTTCGATTCATTTTACATAAGTATGCTGAGCGAAAAATATAAGAGTGGAAAAATAAATTATCTTAACGCATTTTTTAACGGACTGAAAACCGATGTTTACGGTCTGCTAAACAAAAAATATTATTCCAGTCTTATTTATGTTCTGAAATTGAAAAATTCGTAATTTTAAGCCTTCTAAGAGGACGAACACCCTGTAAAGTATATTATGTCAAATAAATGACAAAAATTGCTCAAAAGGGCTGAAATTAACTCGTTATTATCTGTTTGATAATCAATAATATAAAGAAAGGTAGTATGAAAAATATCTTCCGGGGAAAACATAACTTACTCATTCCGTTGGTATTAGCATTATTCTTTCTGCTCATAGCACTGTTATTCAACTATTTATACCTTTCGCCGGGTAATTCTGCATTTCTTACAAAAAGATTTCAAAAAACTTTAACTCAAAAAGAGAAGATTGTCGAAAAAACTTTTTCGGATATTAAATCCGAGCTCGACACATCAGATGCAAAATCTCTTTTTAATAATAAACATTACTTTAATTTATACAATGATTATGGAGTCCTGATTTTTATTTTCAAGGACGACACCCTGGAATTCTGGAGCGATAACTCCGTTTCGGTTGCAGACGATTACAATTCCAATAATTTTAGGAACGGAATTATGCATTTGTCGAACGGATGGTTTGTCATAAAGGAGATACGCAAACCGCCATACAGGATTACCGGGCTGATTAAAATCAAAAATGCTTATCCCTACGAAAATTCTCATATCACAAATCATTTTGAAAAAAGCTTCGGAATTCCTCCTGAGGTTGAGATTTCGACAAACCCGGGACAAGGTGATATCTATTCGGAAGACGGAACATTTTTATTTTCGCTGAGGTTTCCTGATAAATTTGTCCCGTCCGGTAATCTTATAATCTTTCTCACGGCAATATACCTTCTCGTTTACATCTTCATAATTCTGTTTATCTATCACTCTTACAAAGAATTTAAATCACTTTTCAACGGTAACCGGTTCCGGTTCATCTTCTTTGTCTTTGATATATTATTATTGAGGTTCATTATATATTACTTCAAAATTCCACAAGTACTTTACAACTCACCGCTTTTCGGACCGCAGTATTTGGCTAATTCGGGTTGGTTTCCTTCGCTCGGCGATTTGCTTTTCAATGCGGTTACAATTTTTGCTATTGCAGTTGTTTTTCATAAAGAAATTATAATTAATTCAGGCTTATTCGACAGGAGCGGCTTTTTAAAAAGAGTATTGCAAATATCAACTCTTATTCTCTCTTTTTTGCTTTTTGAGTTGCTCACACGTCTGCTAACCGGAATTATTATAAATTCAACGATATCGTTTAACCTTGATAATATCACAACAATTAACGCTTACAGTGTAACAGGATTTTTCAGCATAGCATTGCTTATCCTTTCCTACGTCCTTTTTACCTTTAAAATATCCTTTGCACTTTCAAAGTCATTCGGGACTCATAGTGAATTCTTTTCTATAGTTGCCGGAACGGGAGTCATTATCTATCTGTTTATGCGGTTTCTGTTTAAAGAGGATATGCTTGACCTGTTGTTTTTTCTTATTTATGCGGGTTCTTTCAGAATAATTGCCCGCACAGGCAAACTCAACATCAGATTTTCCACTACTGTCTTTTTTCTTATTCTTTTCTCACTCTATGCAACCCTGATTTTATACGAAAGCAATGACTTTAAAGAGAAGGAAAACAGAAAACTTATTGCAAACCGACTTGGAGAAGACCGTGACCTTGTAGCTGAATTTCTTTTTGAAGATATTAGTAATAAACTCAGTGAAGATACGGTATTGGCAATTCCGGTTCTTAATTCATTAAATAACGAAGCCGATATTAATGATACGATAACAGAGTATATCCTGCGTAAATATTTTGATTCGTACTGGGACAAATATAACTTTCTTATCACTATTTGTAACGGCAGTCGTACTCTGAACATCCAGCCCGACGGTTTTATTATGAACTGTTACGATTATTTTGACACGTTAATATTCAATTACGGTGTGCCGGTTAACACAGACGGTATGTATTTGATGGATTATGATATGACCGGCGACAATTATATCGGCATTGTCCCTTTAAAAGCAGCCGGTTCTTCCGTTAATATATTTATTGAGATTTTTTCAAAATTAATTCCGCGTGGTATTGGATACCCTGAATTACTTTATGATAAAAAAAAGTTACAACATTCCGACCTTTCGCAATACTCCTGGGCGAGATACAAAAACGGTGAACTTATTTCACGGTTCGGGAAATATTTCTATTCAACATCATTGTCACATTACGGTAAATTCACCGGTAAGTTTACCTTTTTCAACAGAAACGGTTTTAATCATTTGTATTATATGGTTGATGATGATAAGGTATTGATTATAAGCAGAAAGAATCCCGGAATTCTTGACATTGCCGCCCCTTTTTCATATATATTTTTATCCTTCGGGGGTTTGCTTCTAATGATCCTTATTCTGTTTAACAGTCCGGTAAATATCAGATTTTTCGATATGAGTTTTAAAAAGCGGCTGCAACTCTGGATTACGGCAATAATTCTGATATCATTCATACTGGTTGGTGCAGGCTCTTTGCTTTATATAATATCTCTCAACAATATTAAAAACCATGATATTCTGAGCGAAAAGGCTCATTCCGTACTTATTGAGCTTGAACATAAGCTTTCGCAAGAGGAGGAGCTTACACCGGAAATGCAGAAGTATCTCGGGGATATTTTGTATAAGTTTTCTCTCGTGTTTTTCACTGATATTAATCTTTATGATCTAAACGGTACTTTGCTGGCTTCTTCCCGTTCCGAAATTTTTGAGAAAGGTCTGATTTCGACAAAAATGAACTCGGAGGCTTTCAATATGATTGGTAACAACAGAAAGTCGTTTTTCATTCATAACGAATCCATCGGCAATTACAAATATCTTTCGGCATATATCCCGTTCAGGAATTTCGACAATGATTTGATTGCATTCGTCAACCTTCCGTATTTTGCAAGGCAGGACGAACTTACGAATGAAATTTCGGCATTGCTTGTTGCATTTATCAATATCTATGTTATTCTTATCGGGATTTCCATTTTCGTGGCTCTGATAATCTCAAATTATATTACAAAACCG
>CAYOZZ010000096.1:0-6018 GCA_964408535.1 uncultured Bacteroidales bacterium
CCTATAATCTGAGCAACCGTTACTTTGTCAATAACAACATCTCCGTACTCCTTAATTAATCTTTGTGTACGCGGACGATGCTGCTCAATCTTTGAATATAATCTATCTTTTAAAGTTGACATAATATTTGTATTTTTATATTGTTTATAATTTTATCTCAATTCTATCTTCCTGTTTTATTTATTTTTCAACCGGAAAAAATTTAGCGTGTAAAAGTACAAAATAAAATTTATCATATATGCATATCCTGTAAATTCTTTCGGTAAATGTAAAATTTAGAATATTTTATAAATAATATTAGTAAAATTATTTTTATTTCCGATAAATATTTTTACTTCTTTTGTGCTATCGTTATAATTTCATTTTATATTGAAATTTTAAAATATAAATTTATTGAAGTAATACTAAATTTCTGATTATGACAAACAAACAAGAAACAATAAACTGGACAAAAGTAGATGAAGCTCCTGCACTGGCATCATATTCTTTGCTTCCCATAGTTAAGGCTTACACAAAGACGGCAGGTATTGATTTGCAGATTAAAGATATCTCGCTTGCAGGCAGGATATTGGCAAACTTCCCTGAGTTTTTGAAAGAAGACCAGAGAGTACCTGATGACCTTGCCGAACTGGGAAAACTGACACTTAATCCGGATGCTAATATCATCAAACTGCCGAATATTTCGGCTTCGATTCCGCAATTGATAGCAGCAATTAAAGAATTGCAAAGCAAAGGCTATAACATTCCCGATTTTCCGGAGGAGCCGAAAACAGAAGATGAGATAGCATTACGTCAAAGATTTGCAAAACTTTTGGGTAGCGCCGTTAATCCTGTCCTCCGTCAGGGTAATTCGGACAGAAGAGCAGCCGAATCGGTAAAAAAGTTTGCACAAAAGCATCCTCACAAAATGATGAAACCCTGGCCCGAAACATCAAAATCTCATGTCGCTCATATGCAGGATAATGACTTTTTCGGAAATGAAAAATCAGTAAACCTGCCGGATGACACAAACTTTAAAATCGAGCTGGTAAAGGAAAACGGGGAGAAAACGGTTTTGAAAGATAATTTATCGGCAGTTAAAGATGAAGTTCTGGATGGGACTTTTATGAGTAAAAAAGCACTGAGAGCATTTTTTGAAGAACAAATAAAAGATGCCCGAGAGAAAGATGTTCTGTTTTCATTGCATTTGAAAGCTACTATGATGAAAGTTTCGGACCCCATAATGTTTGGGCATGCAGTTAAAGAGTTTTATAAAAAGATACTTGACAAATATAATGCTTCTTTGGAAAAAACCGGATTTAACCCCAATAACGGATTGTCCGATCTTTATGACAGAATAAAAGAATTACCGGAAAACGAACGGAAAGAGATTGAAGAGGATATTCAAAGTTTGTACAAAGAGCAACCTAAACTTGCAATGGTGGATTCCGATAACGGGATTACAAATTTGCATGCTCCCAATCTTGTAATTATTGATGCATCTATGCCGGTCGTTATCCGCGACGGAGGAAAAATGTGGGGACCTGACGGGCAATTGCACGACACAAAAGCCGTAATACCCGACCGCTCTTATGCCACAATTTATCAGGCTGTTATTGAAGATGCACAGAAAAACGGGGCATTTGACCCTGCTACTATGGGAGCTGTTCAAAATGTCGGGCTGATGGCACAAAAAGCGGAAGAATACGGCTCTCATCCCACTACTTTTGAAATCGAAGAAGATGGTACGGTTCAGGTTACCGACGAGTCGGGAAATGTTTTGATGCAACATCGTGTTGAAAAGGGAGACATCTGGCGTATGTCGCGCGTTAAAGATATACCTGTCAGGGATTGGGTTAAACTTGCCGTAACCAGAACAAAAGCCACAGGATATCCTGCTGTTTTCTGGCTTGACAAAAACAGGGCACACGACAACCAATTAATACTAAAAGTTGAAAAGTATCTTAAAGACTTTGATACTACGGGTTTGGATATCAAAATAATGGCTCCGACGGATGCTATGAAATATACTCTTGAAAGAGTAAGAAAAGGAGAAAATACAATATCTGTAACCGGTAATGTTTTGAGAGATTATTTAACCGATTTATTTCCTATTTTGGAGTTGGGTACAAGCGCCAGAATGCTTTCAATAGTACCGCTTCTTGCAGGCGGAGGTTTGTTTGAAACCGGTGCGGGTGGCTCGGCACCCAAGCACGTTCAGCAGTTCCTGAGCGAAGGACATTTGCGGTGGGATTCTCTCGGAGAGTTTCTGGCTCTTACGGTATCTTTGGAATTTTTCAGTAATAAATACAACAATGAAAAAGCAAAAGTGCTGTCCGGAACACTGGATACCGCCATCGGCCAATATCTTGAAAACAGAAAGTCACCCGGCCGTAAGGCAGGACAATTAGATAACCGGGGTTCCCACTTCTATCTTGCTCTTTACTGGGCGCAGGCACTTGCAGCACAAAACAACAATACGGAATTAAAGGATGTCTTTACACCGGTGGCGCAAGCATTAGAAGAAAACAAAGAAATCATACTCGGTGAAATAGCCGGAGTAGAAGGAAAACCGGCGGATATCGGAGGGTATTATCTGCCCGATGATAATATGGCCGAAACAGCTATGAGACCGAGTAAAACATTGAATTCAATAATTCAAAAAATTAATAGTTTATAAAACTGTACATAAGGCGGGTTAAATGGTAAGACCTGACAGGTTTTCAAAATCTGTCAGGTCTTTTCCATTGTATTCCGGAAATTGTTTTCATTTTGTAACCGCGTTAAAAAACAGGCGTCATAATAGTAAATAATGCAATAAACGGTCTATTTATGGAGCAGAAAAATTTATACAGAAGCAAAAGCGACTCCGTAATTGCGGGTGTTTGCGGCGGACTTGGAGAATATTTTAATACCGACCCCATAATATTCAGGATTTTATTTGTCCTGGCCATACTTTTTGGTGGTGGCGGAGTGCTGGTCTATATCATTTTATGGATTGCCGTACCTGAAGAAAAATCAACAATCTTTAACTCATATAAAACAAGTAAAATGGAAACCGAAAACAAAAAAAATGAAAATTTCGACAACGAAACCATTTATAATCAGAATGAAAAAGTTCCCGGCACCAGGAGGGACGGAGAAGGTAATATCTGGGGAGGCCTTATACTTATTACAATCGGTATCATTTTCTTAATTGACAGGTTCGTTCCGAATGTTGATTTTGGCGACCTGTGGCCGATTATTCTTATTGCAATCGGTGCGATTCTTATAATGAAAAGTTATAAAAAATAAACGGTTATGAAAAACAAAGATATTTTTTGGGGTGTCGTCCTGATGGTTATAGGAGGACTTATTGCTCTTCGTAATTTCGATATTTTTTATTTTTCCTGGAGATCACTTTTCAGTTTGTGGCCCTTTCTGCTAATCTTTTGGGGTATTGCAATTCTTCCTCTCAAACATTCGGTTAAGCTGTCCCTTTCGCTTGTGACTGTTGTAATCGCAATTATAATGCTGATAAATTCGCCGGTACGCAACAATCACTGGAGGTTTTGGAACTTTGACAATTATACGGAAGAGTATGACGAACAGGATGACGAATTTAACGAGCAGCAGTTTTCGGATGATTTTACGCCTGACATCAAAAAGGCAAAATTAAAACTTGAAGCTGCCGCCGGCAAATTCAGAATAAACGGCTCTACAAGTAAACTCTTTGACTTTGAAAACAAGGGAAGCGGGATTTACGAGGCTACAACCGACAAAATTGACGGGATTCCCACTATTAAAATTGAAAATACAAACACACACCTTCATAGCGGTGATAACTCAAACGATTCATGGCTGGCTTTAAATACCGAACCTGTCTGGCTAATTGATATTGATGCCGGTGCCGCTTCGTTGGATATTGACCTTTCTGACCACAAAGTTGAAAAAATTGATATTGACGGTGGTGCTGCCGGAATTAAGCTGAGACTTGGCAATACAATAAAAAAAGCGACAGTGACAATAAATGCAGGCGCATCCGGTATTAAAATCAAAATACCGGAAGAGGCCGCCTGTGAGATTAGAGCTACAACTGTGTTGTCGTCACTTGATCTGAACGAATTTGAGAAAATTGATAAAAACCTCTACCAAACATCCAACTTTTCGGATACGACAAATCAGATATTTATTAATATTGATGCGGCCGTTTCGGGATTGAAAGTGATAAGGTATTAATATTTTTCATTTCTTTGCATTTCGGTTAATTTGCAGATAGTACGTTGGGGTAAATGTTAAATCCTCATTCTGTAAGATAATACAACTAAAACCGGATTTTCATTGTCATTACATTAAAATCCGGTCTTTAACGATGGAAATGCTTATGAAAAAAACGCAATATCTTCTGCTTCTTACATTAACATTAATATCTATACAAAGTGCATTTTCGCAATATGGCACCGTAAGAGGATTTGTTTATGAAAAGGAGACGGGGGAAGCCGTAATCTTTACGAATGTCTATCTTTACAAAACAACCTATGGTGCTGCTACGGATGTAAACGGATACTTTGCCATATCAAAAATCCCTCCTGGGAAATATACACTGATGGTAACTTATCTCGGCTTTGATACATTAAAAATGGATATCACGCTTCAAGCCGACGAAATACTTACAAAAAAGCTTTACCTCAAAAAAGGGGCATACACTCTTGATCAGGTTCAGGTTTCGGCTTCGAGGCAGGAGGCAAGAACAGAAACAAATACATCGGTTGTAAAAATCACACCCAAACAGATAAAACAACTTCCGTCGGTCGGAGGACAACCGGATTTTGCACAGTACCTTCAGGTTGTGCCGGGTGTTATTTTCACAGGTGACCAGGGTGGTCAACTCTATATTCGCGGTGGTACGCCGATACAAAATAAAGTGCTATTAGACGGAATGACTATTTACAATCCCTTCCATTCAATAGGATTGTTTTCAGTTTTTGATACCGAAATACTCAGAAATGCGGATGTCTATACCGGCGGTTTCGGTGCCGAATACGGCGGCAGGATTTCGTCGGTGATGGATATAACCACGCGAAGCGGAAACAAATCAAGATTTGCCGGTAAAGTGGGTGCAAGCACATTCGGAGCAAATCTCCTTATTGAGGGCCCGATAAGTAAACAAAAGGAAGGGAAGGGTGGCAGTTCATCGTTTCTGTTTTCGGCTAAAAACTCATACCTTGAACAAAGCTCAAAAGTTTTTTATGAATATGCCAATGAAGACGGGCTACCTTTTAATTATACCGACCTTTACGGCAAGATTTCTCTTTCAGGCGAAAACGGCAGTAACATTAATCTTTTCGGATTTAGTTTTAATGATAAAGTAAATCAATATCGTGCACTGGCCGACTACAATTGGAAATCTTATGGCGGTGGTATGAACTTCCTTGTTATTCCCGGAAAATCACCTGTTCTTATTGAGGGTTATCTTGCTTATTCAAACTATAAAATAACACTTGAAGAGATTGACAAACCTGCCCGTACAAGTTCAATAAACGGATTTAATCTCGGATTTGATTTTAGTTATTTCATTGGTAAAGATGCAATTAAGTATGGTATTGAGCTTTCAGGATTTAAAACGGATTATTTTTTCGAAAATTCAATCGGAACAAAAATAAACTACACACAAAACACAACAGAAATAGGAGCATTTGTAAAATATAAAAAGAGTGCCGGAAAATGGCTCATCGAACCAAGTCTGAGGTTCCAGTGGTATGCTTCACTTTCGGAAGGTTCATTTGAGCCACGTCTGGCTTTAAAATACAATGTTAATGATAATTTCCGTCTTAAATTTGCAGGAGGATTATATTCACAAAATCTGATAGCTGCAACATCCGACAGGGATGTTGTAAATCTGTTTTACGGTTTTTTATCAGGGCCCGAAAACCTGCCGAAGAAATTTAACGGAAAAGAAGTTACGTCGAAACTGCAGAAATCACAGCATGCAATTCTCGGTGTTGAATATGATGTTTCGAGATACCTGACTGTAAATATCGAGGGATACTACAAGAATTT
>CAYOZZ010000097.1:0-5451 GCA_964408535.1 uncultured Bacteroidales bacterium
AATCAAAATGAGTAGCAAAACTACCCTTTGGGCAAGCCTTCCGTGTTTTTCCGTGGGAAAAAATCCTTTAATTCTATTTCAATGGGATTATTTATTTCCTTCGAAATATCAATATTAAGATTATTGGAAGTTGGATTTGGATAAATACGGATTAAAGAGTCGTTATTATTTTTTATAATATTATCAAATTGTTGAAAATTAGGGGTTAAACCACAGGAACTTATTATGTCAGGATTTCAAATCCTGCGGATATTTAGTTCGGGATTCGAAAATCCGGAACAGCCAGCAGTTTTTTGTGTTTCTTAGTGGTATTCTTTTTAAGGCTATTGATAATACCGAACAGTACTTTTTTTACCATAAAGGCAACAAGATACTTAGAAGCATAAAATGTTTAATGTTTTTTAAAGCAAAGCTTTGTTTTTATCACTCAGGTATCTTCACGCTTACCCCGGTATTGGGTACCCAAGTTTCATTTTTATCCTTGTTATTGTTTTGATTATCAAGTAGTCCGTCGCCAGGGATATAGCCCCGGCTCCCCGCTTCGGATTTCCATAGCGACAGGTCGTCATTATCCACAATACCGTTACCGTTAAAATCTCCGGAATACAATACCGCTTTGCCGTTTATCAGCTTTTGATTGTTCTGGTATGATTTTTCTGTTCCGGTTGTAAAATCGTAGTGATAGACACCATTGGTTTCGTTCAGGGCTACAGAAGAGAGCACGGCAATATGATTTCTGTGATAGACAGCAAGGTAAACCGAGTCATTGGGTAGTGCCGCAATTGAGACATCAAAAACAGGTTTTGAGATTCCGTCTAAGCCTGTGATTGTTCCGTCAGCCGATAGAAATACTGCCTTCCTTGCTATAATAGTCCGGTCGTATGCCGAATCGGCACAAGAGGCGTTTCTTAACTCCAGCAAAACCCAGTCAATTATATTTGCTGAAGGAACTGAATCAACTTTTTCAGTCCCTTCATAGTACCAGTATGCCGAAGGATTCGTGTCAAACGGCTGGATTAATGGAATTTCGTTATTTATTAAAGCATTCATTTCGGTACCGTTAAAAGCTCCTTCAAGGAAGACTTTGGTATCAACAGTCATTCTGTCGTATCCGGCCGAATAGGAGACCTCCCAGCCCGGACGGTTTGTATTCCAGTCGGAATGGAAATGTAAAAGCATCGTTCCTTCCGGAGAAACTATGTCGGAAGGGGAAATATTTCCCGTAAGAGTGGCAAGAAGATTTTCCGGTGCAGGATTTTCGCCTTTATAAACATACAGGAAATCCCAGTCCGTTTCGGTATAAAAATTATTGAAGTGCAGTGTTATCGAAGTTGCCGAATCGGGTTTAATCAGATAGAAGCAGTCGGCATTATCAATATAATTTGATGTTCCGCTGCCGTCGTCAAAAGTATCTGAACTGTCGGTGAAAAAAGTAATTCCCGAACACGCCGGATCGCTGCGATTTGTTGTGTATCGCAGCTCCCAGCCGTTATCCGTTACCGAATCATTGCTTTTAAATTCAATTAAGGCTTCATTTGATGAAGTAACTGTTACCGGCGGCAGATTATGTCCCGAATATGAACCCAGTAACGGTGATGATGTCGTTGCTCCGTCATATATCCTGACCGTATCGTTTTTGTATTCAGTTGCAAACCGTGTAAAAAGCAGAACAATGTTTTCCGCACTATCCGGATTGATTTTCCAGTAAAAATTTTTCCCATCGGGATAGTTTGAATGATTACTTCCGTCGTTGAAAACCGCATTGTATGCAAAAAGGTCAATCAAACCGTTTGTGGTATCTTCATTCGGTTTAATGTTGACAATTGCCTGCTGAATTGCCGGTAGCTCGTCGAAAGTTTTATAATACCCGTTCATATTTCCGTAACCCCAGTTGAAGTGAAAATATCCGTTATCATTATAACCGTCCATAACAACAAAATGCCCGCCCGAACCTGACGAAATACCGTAAAAAACAGGCCTCCCGTTATCAATTTCATTTTTCATAATAGAAGTCCAGGCAGAATCGCTGAAGTCGGCCTTGTCAAGATATTGCGAAGCGGAAGAATAGTCGAAAAAATCCGTAAAAGCATTTCTGATGTTCCATTCGTCAGACGATGAAGCGTTGGGGCCGTAAACCATATAGGTTCCTGCACCGCAATGAAACATAAGTCGTGCAACAGCTTGAATTTCAATTGAATCGCTCGATGAATTTAACTGTGGCGGCATATTGTTCCAATCGTAAAAACTATTTTCAAAATCGGCCGAAATAGTACCGTAAAGAGGACTTTCATAAGAGTTATTACCGAATCCGTGCTCCGGATAGTTCCAGTATTTCATTATCATTGCCATTGCAGTGGCACCGCAACCTGTTCTTGCATGATAGCACGACCCCGAAGAATCAACCGGACACATTTCGTTGTAATAACAGGTTTGGCTCCAGGCAATTGTCAGAAGTGGCGACACTCCTTTCGATGGGTTGTTGAGATTATCGATTCCGTATTTTTCCCTGTTTCCCGATGAAATCCGGTTATTTTCCGGTGAGTTGTCATTAATTGATATTTGTCCTGTTGACAGTATCGAAAAAGAAACAAGTATTATTAAAGAAATGAAACGAGCCTTCATATTGCGGTGATTTTGTAAACTAATTCTGAAAAATGAAACGAATTTATACATTTTTTGTTTAATCTGTTGACAATACCGGTAATTTGTACTATTTTTATGCTCTTAAAAAATTTCCATTAACATTAAACTTGTCATACAATGAAAAGAGCATTTTTACTTCTCTCTGTCTGTTCTGTATTTATGATTGTTGTAAACGGTCAATCACTCCCATCTACATACGATTTAAGGGATGTTAACGGCCAGAATTATGTAACTTCCGTTAAAAGCCAGTCGGGAGGAACGTGCTGGACTCATGGGACAATGGCTGCCATTGAGGGAAACCTTTTGATGACAGGAGCCTGGGCTGCCAACGGAGAGACAGGTGAGCCGGACCTTGCCGAGTATCACCTTGACTGGTGGAACGGATTTAACTCTTATTATAATCAGGACCTTGATCCGCCTTTCAATAACAATCAGGGGCTTGATGTTCACTATGGAGGCGATTATCGTGTTGTAACCGCTTACCTGTCACGTCTCGACGGTGCTGTCAGAGATGTGGACGGACAATCGTACAGTAACCCACCTGAAAGAAGCGATACATCTTTTCATTTCTATTATCCCCGTGATGTGGAATGGTACAATGCCGGTGATAGTCTCGAAAATATAAATCTTATCAAAACAAAAATAATGCAGGAAGGAGTTATGGCAATATGTATGTGCTGGAGTAGTTCTTTCTTTAATTACACATACTATGCACATTATCAGCCTGTAAGTAACGCTACCGACCCGAACCATTCAATTGCGGTAGTAGGGTGGGATGATAATTTTGATAAGAATAAATTTAAGACAACACCACCTGATAACGGAGCCTGGTTGTGTAAGAACAGTTGGGGTTCCGGATGGGGATTGAACGGATATTTCTGGATTTCGTACTATGATAAATGGGCCTGCCATAACCCTGAAATGGGAGCCGTTACTTTCAGAAATGTAGAACCTTTGCAGTATGACACAGCCTATTATCACGATTATCATGGCTGGCGTGATACCCTCAAAGGTATTACCGAAGTCTTTAATGCATTTACAACGGTAAAAGACGAAACCGTTAAAGCTGTCAACTTTTTTACTGCTGCCGACAGCGTTAATTTCACTGTTGTATTATATGATGATTTTGACGGAACTACACTAAGCAATGAACTTGCCACGAAGACCGGTTTCATTGAGTTTACAGGATTACACACAGTTGACTTTGACATACCTGTAAATCTTGAAGAAGGGGAGGACTTTTATATATATCTGAATCTTGATAAAGGCGGGATACCGTATGACAGAACTTCGGATGTGCCAGTTTTGCTCGGAGCACAGTATAAAACCATTGTCCCTTCAACGGCTTCGGCAGGAGAAAGTTATTATAAAAATACCAACGGCTGGAATGATTTTTACGAATATAATGATCCGTCGGGTTTTCTGCAGTCGGGTAACTTTTGTGTTAAAGCTTTGGCAAACGAGTGGAAACGTGTTAAGGTCAGCCTGAAACTATTCTTAGAAGGTCCGTTTGACGGGGAGGAAATGGGAACGGAGCTGAACGATTCCGGACTTCTCCCGCTCAATCAACCTTATAATGTTTCACCATGGAATTATGACGGAACGGAAACGGTAGCCTTCATTCCGAATGAGAATGTTGTGGATTGGGTTTTGATAGAGTTGAGAGATACGACACAGGCCGACAGGGCAACTCCCGAATCAACTGTTGCTTTGCGGGCTGCATTTCTTTTATCTGACGGAATTGTTGTTGATATTGACGGCAGTAGTCCCGTGAGTTTTGATATTCCTGGAATAAACTGGAACCTGTTTATTGTGGTTCATCACCGAAACCATCTTGATATAATGTCTTCCTATATTCCTGATTATGCCGATGGTGTATATTCGTATGATTACACCTTTGCACAAAGCAGAGTGTTCAACTCTCTTTACGGAGGTTATAAGGAATTATTCCCGGATAAATGGGGAATGGTTGCCGGCGACTACAACGGAAACGGGGTTGTTGATGACAGTGATAAGGCAGCGGTTTGGTCACAGTCGGCGGGACAGGCAGGATATTATCAGGCAGATGCCGATTTGGACGGAGAGGTTGACAACCTTGATAAAAATGATTTTTGGACGGAAAACAGGAATGACACCTCACAGATTCCTGAGTAGATAAGAGATAATTTTATGTACATTCCAAATCGTAAATCGTTTTCGTAAACCGGTAATCGTCAATATAGGGTTAGAGATGTGGTATCTTTCGCACAAAAAAGTCTCTTTTTCGTTTTACACCAAGCCCTGAAGGTAGCCGTAAAAAGAGACACTTTCCTGCGTTTGATTACGTATTAACCGGCATAACTCCGGTTTAGTGCAATATAGCCTTTACCTTTAACAGGATATCCGGTATATCGAATTCATTAATTATTTTCTATCCGAATAAATCAAATTTTACTACCTTTGTAAAGCAATCATACCTGTATTTATAGTATTGTATATCCACAGGTTAAATTGGGATTATTTATGAAAGCATTACCCATTGGCATACAGGAGTTTAAAAAGTTAAGGGAGGGAGGATTCCTTTATATTGACAAAACGCAATCTGTTTTTAATTTGATTAATTCCGCTTCTTATTACTTCCTCTCGCGTCCCCGTCGTTTCGGTAAGTCATTGCTATTAAACACTATAAAAGAGGTTTTTAAAGGAAGCAAAGAACTTTTTGAAGGACTTTGGATTTATGATAAGATTCAGTGGGAAGAGTATCCGGTTATTAAAATTTCCTTTTCAAGTATTGCGGTTAATGAGAAGGGTCTCGTGACTGCAATTTGC
>CAYOZZ010000098.1:0-10891 GCA_964408535.1 uncultured Bacteroidales bacterium
AAAAGATTTGATCCGGGCCTCGGTATTTTTCTTTATAATTAAAAGGAAATTCAAGCGTAATGGCATGTCTTACATTATGCCCTGAACTATTCTGTGCTATGTTTATTTGACTAAAACAGATTAACAGAATTATTAAAAATATAAAAAACTTACTTTTTCATAATCAGCAATTTTTCTACTATGGAATTATTTCCATAATACGGGATTAACAATCGAAGCTATTTATTAATCCCAATTTGTTACCAAAAACAATAAAAATTAGATCTTCGTTTTTATCATGTTCACATTCTGTTAAAATATTTTTTTACTTATAACTTTTATTATAATTTTTTTTATATTTGCCAATGCAATAAAACTTATTACAAATTTTAAAAAAATGATTATGAAAAAGCTTTTACTTTCAAATTTGATTATTCTATTAAGTGTTTCATTGTTTGGACAGAATCATTACACAAAACCTCAAAATCCCGTTAAGGTTAACAAGGTGGAAATAACACCGGACGGTTTTACAACAGTTAACGGCAATCCTATAATTGGAGAAAAAAGTCCGAATGAAACTGCTGAAGTAGGAATCACTTATTTTGATTTACAATCGTATGTAAATATTATGTCCAGAATATGGGAGTATGATGATGGAACAGTTGGAGCGACCTGGATGGCTGCCGGCCCCGAACTTGTTCCGAACAGAGGAACAGGTTATAACTATTATGACGGTTCGGAGTGGGGAGAACCTTTGATGCACCTTGGAGACGATGAAAGAACAGGATGGCCTTCTTATGCTCCATGGGGCGAGAACGGAGAGGTAATTGCTCATTATTGGTATCCCGGAGGAGAACCCGGCCCTATTAAAATTTTTACGCGAGAGACAAAAGGAGAAGGAGATTGGACAGTTCATTCCGTTTTCGGACCTGATGATCTTTCAATTGTTTGGCACTCAATGATAACAAGTGGAGAAAATCATGAGTATATCCACTTACTGGCACGCACCTATGATGATGAGTATATGGGGCAACCCAATGCACTTCTTTATTACAGGTCATCCGACGGTGGAGAAACCTGGGATATTGAAGCCGAACTCATTGAGGGACTCGGTGAAGATTACAGACCAAATTCAGCTAATCTGATGTATATGTGGGCCAAACCTGTTGGAAATACCATTGCTTTTTGCTACGGATTTGACGAGTTTGGCGGGCAAATATTCAAATCAACAGATAATGGTGATAACTGGGATATCATAGATGCTTTCGTTTCTCCATTAGACCCTTTTAATATTCCGTCAGATTCCGACATTATTCCCTGCGGTGATGGTGCTTGCGCTATAGCCCTTGATTCACAAGGAAAAGCACATGTTGCTTTTGGGAAAAAACTTGTGGTTTTTGAAGGTGGAACTCAATACTGGTATCCGATGAATACGGAAGGGATTATTTACTGGAATGAGGATATGGAACCTTTGGATACGACAATAATAAGCTCTTACACAAACGATTATCTTATTGCAGGTGGAAATCTTATAGGCTGGATATTGCCTGATGCAACAGGAAGTTACGAAATCCTTGATGAACAGCAATTCTACGGAAATCAATGTTTGACATCATTCCCCCAATTGGGTATTAACGAAAATGATGATCTTTTCCTTACTTATACAGCTGTTGCTCCCGGATTTGATAACGGGACTAATAATTTCAGACATATTCATATAAATGCATCCTATGACGGTGGGAACACATGGACAGGTCCGTTTGATGTTACCAGTGATATTTCGTTTTTCCTGTCAGAATGTGTTTATCCTGCTATTTCTCTAAATGTTAAAAACAGGATACATATTATGTTCCAAATGGATGAAATCCCCGGTATTTTCCAATGGCTGAATAATCATGAAGAGGATGAAAATACCTTGATGCATATGGACTTTCCGGTTGATGCTTTTGTGGGAATTGAAAATTTTACTAAAAACCGCAGTTTTGAGGTTTCTCAGAATTATCCGAATCCTGCCGTTACTTCTACTTTAATTGGTATTAATCTTCAGGAACCATCTGATGTGTCAATTGATATTGTTAGTCTGACAGGCAGGCTGATAAAAACACTTGATATTGGACGTACAAATGCCGGAATTACAAATGTATCAATAGATGTTTCCGGTCTTAGCTCCGGTGTTTATTATTATACAGTTAGTGCTAATAATGAAAGGATAACGAAAAAGCTGATTGTAAAATAGTTGCAATGAGTTGCATTAATAAAGACTGTCCTTTACGGGATGGTCTTTTTTATTCCGGTTAGGTCATATTCCGGTTTAAGAAATTTTTTTCTCAGTTTGTCTTTTCCTCCTGTTGTCACTGTTTTGTCGAGAACTGAAAATACACTCATCCTTCTGTCGTCGGAGTTTATTATTTCCAATTCGTGAAGTGTCTGTCGGTCGGTGTTTAGTTTGTTTGTCATTAAAGGTTGAGAATTAGCAATGTATTGGAATGCTGTTTGTTAAGTTCATAATTAAGACAAACCAATAGTTTATACTTATACCAAATTATTATCAGTTTGGGTATGTTTTTGCTTAATAAGAAGATTGAATAAAAACTCGGGTGCAAAATCGGCCCCGTTTTTCCATTCAATTGTCCAGGAGTTTAAACGGAAATTTCTGAAATACTCTTTATCCTTTAACGGTTCATAAATATGTAAAGTGAGGTTATCCTCTAAATCAATCTGGCCTTTAATTCCATTATTAAATGCCAGTTCAATCTTGTAATCTGAAATGTATTTTGCTTTTGTAACCCAAACTAAATCCATAACTTCTATTTTAACGGTTCAATACTTTTCGGAGTACCTCCTGATTGTAAAATCTGCCAATTTTCAAGTAGTTCAATTTTATGCAACTCCATCCATTCAAAAATCAATTTGAGTGCACGTTTTGGCATATAGCCTTTTACTATTTCATCGTTAATATTAATTGTTATTCTATAATCACCATAATTTGCATGAAAATGTGGTGGGTTATGTTCATTGAAAAACATAAATATATTTATCCCGTAAAACCTACATATTTCAGGCATAAACTATAATTTTGGTTGTAAAGATACAAAAAATATTTGGATTGCTAATAAAAATTTGTTTCTACAACAGGTTGCCACAGTTTTCTGTAATACTCGTCAGTACTTCCTTTACAAATTTTCTCAAAAATGCAGCTTTCGTGAGATTTTAAATCCACAACGGTGAAAAATGTGCAGGGAGTCTTTTCACAGGTATTGCTTACACATAAAGGATTTTCGTTACAGCAGCTTCTGCCCAGCGGCCAGAAGAAATCGTTCATCTTAAAAATTCCGTGTTCCGAAATGTCTGCAATTATCTTTATTGCCTCAATACACGCTTCCCTGACCGGTTTATCGGAGCCGGCAGGATTTCTGTTAATCAGATCGGTATAAAGCCGCTTGTCATTTATTTCAACACAGCCCAGCCTCATTAAAACCCTTTGCATATGGTAATCCATTATCGGGATTATGTTCTCAGGGTCGGCAACATTAAAAACAGCGGCATCAGTCGCCAGTTTAAGAAAGAAGGTGATTTTCTTTTTCAGAGGGTCATTAAAACCTTTAAACCGTCCCAGGACTTCATAAACCCCTCTCCCTGAGTTGTATAGTTTTCCTTCACTTTGCTCAAGAAGTGCGGAAATAGTGCCGTCAAAGTCTGTAATTGCCACATTGCAAATCTCCTCTAACATCTCCGAACGTTCCTCAAGATTGTCGAGTGTGCAGTTTTTTGCGTCACCATTTTCCGAAAAGGTAACGGCAAGGTGCTCCTGTATGTTTTTTGCTGAGCAGTCAACCCTGTTCAGATTTTCAAACAGGAATGAATGATTTTTAATCATTTGCAAAAATCCGTATTCCAGAAAATCCCAGCCGTAGAGATTCAGACCGGGATTTGCAAGAGAATAAGTCTGATGACAAATAGCTGCCGAGAACAGATAGAGACGCAATTTTGTTTCCCTGTCAGCCTTAAAAGATAAAAATTCCCGTTCGTAAAACGAAGGTCTTATACTCTTCTTTTTTAATATCAGCCCGGTATTTCTGCATTGAGTAGCATTTACTGAGACCTGCTTCATTATTTGTTAACCTCTCCGATTTTTGATTCGATTGACTTAATCTTTTTATGTATTCTGTTCCCTTTACCTTTCCGGATGTCGAATTTCAGTCCCGAATAAATCCTGTCGCAGTCCGGTTCCAGTTGTTCGTAGGATTTTTTAATAATGTCAAGAGCTTCCTGCATTGTTTCCGTTTCGATGATGGTTCCCATCGGTGTCAACTGATATGAAACTCCGCTTTCCTTTATCATTTTTATTATTCTGCTTACGTAGCTGCTTACACTTTCCCCTTTATCGGTGGGGAACATTGCAAATTCAAGTAATACTGACATTGTTACTGTTTTTAATTATCCGTTAAATTCGGTTTCAAAGATATGACAGTAATTTTAAAAGGCAATTAATTTATTGATGTTTTCTTTGTAGCCACTAAATACTTATAATATTTTTATGAAATGCAAGAAAAACAGTAGGAAAAAGATGAATGTAGATTCAATCGGCAAATGCAAATTATAAGATTTATAATTTGCTGTTATTCCAGATTTCCCAGGCCTTCTCAGCCTGAAGATGAAGCATCTCAAGTCCGTTTTTAACGGTGGCACCCTGTTCTGAACCTTTTTTTAAAAACAAAGTCATTCCCGGATTATACACGAGGTCGAAAAGAAATGAATCTTTGTTTATAAATTCATAAGGAATATCCGGGAAACTATTAATATCAGGATACATTCCAAGTGGAGTGGTGTTAATAATGATATTGTGCTCTTTCATAATCTCTTTGTGTAAAACTCCGTAGCGGATATGCTTGCAGCCGTGGGGTGAACGAGTCACAATCAGGTAGTCAATATTCATTTTTTCGAGGACAAAAACGACGGCTTTTGAAGCTCCGCCGCTTCCCAAAACCAATGCCTTGTTATGATGTGATTTCAGAAGCGGTTTAAACGAATGTTCAAAACCAAACACATCGGTGTTATAGCCTGTTGTAACGGTCGTATTATCAATGTGTTCTATCTTGATGCAGTTAACGGCTCCAATCTTTTTTGCATCATCATCAATATTGTTTAGAAAGCTCATAATAGACCTTTTATAAGGTATGGTGACGCTAAGTCCTTTTAAATCGGGGTTATTCAATAAAACCTTTTTAAATCCGCCTTCATTTTCAATTTCAAAATTTTGAAATGAACAGCCTGTCAGCTTCTCTTTTTTGAATTTTTCCGTAAAATATTTTCCTGAGAATGAATGTCCGAGCGGATATCCTATTATTCCGTAAAGTCTCATTTTATTCACTCTTTTGTGCGGCCTTTTCCACAGCCCAGATAGTAATAATACCGATAATAACGAATCCTATTGCAAAGACAACCTGCTGATTAAACGAGGCGGGTAAAAATCTTTCGTAATGCTCAACAACAGCTTTGCCTTTTTTCACGATTACTTCTCCTGCGGCATCCGTTAAATAAACGGCTTTTTGCCAGGGCCAGAGTATTGATACCGAACCGAGGATAAATCCCGTCAATAGTGATATTGTCTGATTTCTGTATTTTTTAAAAACCCAGGAGAGCACGTGCGAAAAAGCAATCAGCCCGGTTACCGCACCGATACCAACGGGAATAAGAATACCCAAATCACGGTTGTTAATGGCGTCAATCATAACCAACTGATAATTTCCCATAAGTATCAAAACAAATGAACCTGATAATCCCGGGAGAATCATACTGCATATTGCCACAACACCGCAAAGCATCAGATACAAAAACCCGCTATCCTCTTTTGCCGGATTCAGTACCGAAATGACAATGGCAATTGCCGTCCCGATTATAAAGGTCAGAATGACGCTCCAGCTCCATTTGCTTACGGTTTTTCCGACAAAAAACACCGAAGCAAGCACAAGTCCGAAAAAGTACGACCAGATATATACCGGATAGTTTATGAAGAGAAAGTCGAATAGTTTTGCGAGTGTAACAACTGCAATTAAAACTCCGGAAAAAAGAGCTATTAGGAAATAGAGGTCGGTATGTTCGGCAAACTCTTTTAATTTGAATGAAAACAGGAGTCTTGCAGCTTTCAAGTTGAATGATTTTATAGCGTCAATCAGCCGTTCGAAAATTCCGGTGATGAGAGCTATTGTTCCTCCCGAGACACCGGGAACAACATTTGCCGCACCCATAGCAATCCCCTTAAAGATTGTCGAAAAATATTGTTTCATAGAATATCAGTCTTTTAAATAATCGGGCAGGAATTCCATAAATGTATCTCCGCGCAGTCCCAGCCTAAGAGTTTCGAGTGGTATTATTTCATTCGGGGCAACGTTTCCGATATTCACATTTGCACCGAAATGCTTTATAAACCATACCTGCTGCGTTTTTTTCGGTGCTTCCCAGATTATTTTGTCAAGGGGCACTTTGTGTGAAATGTCATTTATCAAAGATGTATTTGCCTTACCATCAGCCGAATAAATGCCTACCGTTCCGCTCTCTCTCGCCTCGGCTATTACTTTGAATGAACCGGCCTGTAATTCGGTGTCCATCTGCGAAATCCATTCGTCATTTGAAATTTCGACAACAGCATCCTTTGAACCGACTTCGGAAACCACGATATAGTCTTTTGCCAGTTCGCTGATATATTCACATTTTTTATTATGATTCATTGTCATTGAACCGTCTGAAACTTCAACGGCATTCACTCCGAAATCAGAGATGTATTTTTTATAATCCTTAAAAATATTTCTTACAACAAATGCTTCGAAAAGGGTTCCTCCGAAATATACATTGATACCCGCATTCCTGTAAACTTTTATTTTTTCTTTCAGATTATTTGTAATTATTGATGTTCCGAAACCCAGTTTCATAAAGTCAATAAGATGACCTGCAACCGACACGAGATTTTTGGCTTCTTCAACACTCAGTCCTTTGTCCATAACCATTGCCAGTCCTGTTTCTCTTGGTTTGTCGGGTCTTTCGGGGAGAAACGGTAATTTGTAATTTAACATATCTTTAAAATTTATTTGATTTTGTAAATTTCAATTATCCTAAGCAAATTAGTATCTTTAAAAAGGTCAGGGTCATAATCGAATATGGCGCTATGTTTCTTATAATCTTTTATCAGTGCTTCCTCAAGAATATCATATGCCTCTTTGTGCAGCATCATTCTGTGCAAATAGACAAATTTACGATAAAGGAAATCGGCATTTTCCGGTTGCTCGGCAATGCCTTCGTCAATAATCTCAATAGCTTTAAAATAATCAACATCAAGGGCATAGATATGTGAGTAGTCGAGCCATATTTCAGGATGTTTGGGGTCGAGGTTTGCAACATTTATATAGGATTTCAGAGCTTCGTCATATCTCCCTGCCTTATAAAGAGTGTCGCCCATCATATACCAGAAATCAGGATTTGAGGGTTCAATATTCAGTGCTTTATCAATGTGTCTGATTGCAATTTCAAGCTCTCCGCGCTCTTCGTAAAGCATTCCGATACCGGCCCAGGCATCCGAAAGCAACGGATCAATTTTTATTGCCTGATTGTAGTAATCCAGAGCACCTTCCGTTTGTGATAAATTTTCGTAACATTCCCCGATATAATACAATGTCATTGCATCAGGGTCTTCATATTCAAAAGTCTCTTTATATGTTTCTATTGCCTTCTCATACAATCCGAGATTGGCATAAGAGTTTGCTTTGTTAAAGTAAGCCGATGCAAAGGTTTCGTCAATTGCAATGGCATAGTCGTAAGCATCAATAGCTTTTTTGAATCTTTCGGTGTTGTTGTACGCTATTCCGAGGTTAAACCAGGATGCTTTTGAATATGGTTCTTTGTTGAGGAAATTTTTAAAAAACTCAATGGCATATTCCGACCTGCCCGATATTTCAAAACAGAAAGATAACTCATAGATGACGGCATCATTTTCGGGATTTAATTCCAACGCATACTTCAGGTATTCAATAGCTTTATCATAATTGCCGAGGTTTTCATATTCAAATGCAATGTTTGTATAAACCTCTTCGGTATTTTCGGCATCTTTCAAAGCTTTGTTATATTCCTCTATTGCTTTTTCGTACTTCTTTAATTGGCTGTAAATTGAGGCTTTTGACAAGAAAATGTCGGAATTTTCGGGCTCCAGTCTTTCAATCTTAACAAGCAGGTCGAGTGCTTTGTTTATCCGGTTCGACGAAACATAATACTGTGCTTTTCTTAAAGCAAATGTTGTTGTCCGGGGATGTTGTTCGATAGCCGCTTCAATAGCAAGGTTCGATTTATTCAGAATATTATTTTCCAGATAATAATCTATAATCATCTCAAACTCATCAACGTCAAAGAAATAGCTCTCGCCTTTCTTTAGCATTCTGTCGAATTTCGATACCAGTTCGATTTGATACTCTCTCTCCTGTTTGCTCATTTCTTCCATCTGAAAAACCTGCGTTTAAAAATTTTTGACAAAAATAGTAAAAGAAAGTGAGGAAAAAAGATAATTGTTAATTCTATTTTATAAATTTGCCGCTCCTAATTTAAAACTGGATTATGACGTTAATAAAATCAATTTCAGGAATACGGGGTACGATAGGCGGAAAGCCCGGTGATGTTTTGTCTCCCGTTGATATTGTTAAATTCACAACTGCTTTTGCAACATTCATAAAGAAAAATACGAAATCGGACAGAATAAAGATTGTTGTAGGCCGTGATGCGAGAATATCGGGCGAAATGGTTAACCGTGTCGTTACGGGAACTTTGCTCGGAATGGGTGCTGATGTTGTGGACGCAGGTCTTTCGACTACTCCGACAGTAGAGATGGCAGTGACCGAAGAAAAGGCGGACGGAGGAATTATTCTTACAGCAAGTCATAATCCTGAAAACTGGAATGCTCTGAAACTGTTGAATAATAGAGGGGAGTTTCTGTCGGCTGCCGACGGTACCGAGCTTCTTAAAATGATTGATAAAGGTGATTTTGTTTACGCAGATGTTAAAAAGCTGGGAACATACCGCACTGATGATTCGTTTATTGAAAAGCATATTCAAAAAATTCTGGAGTTACCTCTTGTTGATCCTTCTGCTATCAAAAAGGCAGGTTTCAGGGTTGCAATAGATTGCGTTAATTCCACCGGTGGCATTGCCCTGCCGCCTCTGCTAAAAGCGCTTGGTGTTAAGAAAGTGGAAGAGTTGTTTACCGAACCAAACGGTAAATTTCCGCATAATCCCGAGCCGCTGCCTGAGAATCTCGGCGAAATTTCCGAGCTTGTAAAAAAGACAAACGCCGATGTCGGCTTTGTGGTTGACCCTGATGTTGACAGGTTGGCAATTATTATGGAAGACGGCGAAATGTTTGGCGAGGAATACACTCTGGTGGCTGTCGCCGACTGGATTTTGCAAAACCGGAAGGGGAATACCGTTTCAAATCTGTCGTCAACACGCGCTTTGAGGGATATTACCGAAAAAGCAGGCGGAGAGTATTTTGCTTCGGCGGTTGGAGAGGTTAATGTTGTTGAAAAGATGAAAGCCGTTAATGCTGTCATTGGCGGTGAGGGCAACGGTGGTGTTATTTATCCCGAACTTCATTACGGACGTGATTCTTTGGCAGGAATAGCGTTATTCCTTACATATCTTGCAAAAAAAGGTGTTTCATGCTCCGCTCTGAGGGCAACTTATCCTTCCTATTTTATCTCGAAAAATAAAATTGAGCTTTCACCGGGTATGGATGTTGATGATATTTTAAAGAAGATGGCCGAAAAGTATAAAAATCATAATGTCAACACAATTGACGGAGTCAAAATTGATTTTGAAAATGAGTGGGTGCATCTGCGTAAATCGAATACCGAGCCGATAATCCGTATTTATTCGGAAAGTGAATCGGAAACGACGGCTATTCACCTTGCGAATAAGATAATTGATGATATCAGGGATATTGTCAGGAGTTAGTACATCTTATAAATATGTGAAAAGTGTAATTTGTCACACATCCATCCGGTTATTCGGTTTTGTCTGTTATTACGGTCTTAAAAAAGTTTGATAATGGTTAATGACAATATTGAAATTGTAAAAAAGTCGGGAGAGAGAGTCGTTTTTGAGCCTTCCAAGCTGAAGCAGTCGCTTGAACGTTCAGGTGCCTCTGCCGGTGAAATTGAATATATAATAGGCAGGGTCAAAGAGAAAATGGTGGATGGAATGTCAACCCGGAAGCTGTATCATATTGCCTATTCTTTATTGAGAAAACGTTCAAGTAAAGTTGCCGGCAGGTACCGTCTTAAAAAAGCGATTCTTGAACTTGGTCCGACTGGATTTCCTTTTGAGAAATTTATCGGTGAACTTTTTAAATATCAGGGTTATGAGGTGCAGGTAGGTGTTGTCGTTCGGGGAAGATGTGTTACTCACGAGGTAGATGTGATTGCAAGAAAAGGCAGGAAGCAGTTGATGATGGAGTGTAAATTTCACAGTGATACAAGCCGTAAAAGCGATGTGAAAGTCCCGATGTATATCAATTCCCGTTTTCATGATGTCAGAAAGCAATGGGAGCGGGAAAACGGTGACTCTATTGAGCGTTATGAGGGCTGGGTGGTAACAAACACCAGGTTTACAGAGGACGCCATTAATTTCGGCAGGTGTGCGGGTCTTCATCTTTTATCGTGGGATTATCCTCGCAGGGGCAGCCTGCGTGATAGGATTGACGCTTCCGGACTGCATCCTGTAACTGCGCTCCAAACGTTGACAAAAGCTGAAAAACAACAGATACTTGATAAGGGAATTGTTCTCTGCCGTAATCTGAAACCGAATACTCTGAGAGATATAAATGTTTCTGAACGCAGGATAAATAAGGCAATAGCGGAGGTTAGGGAACTTATCG
>CAYOZZ010000099.1:0-4418 GCA_964408535.1 uncultured Bacteroidales bacterium
GAAAAAGAATACCATACTGACGCAAAGTCATGACTGGCACTATTTCGGGCAGACACCTCCGGGGAAAATGCCGGAACTGTTCCAGCCCGAAATCATTTCTACAAGACGTAATGAGCGCGACATCACTATCTCTCCGTACGGTTCGGAGGTTTATTATTCAATGATTTTACCTGCCGATAAGGTGTATGTAATACTATATCTGCGTTTTGACGGAGCTTTCTGGTCCGAACCGGAAGTTGCTTATTTCTCAGGCATTTATAACGATATCGGGCCATCTTTTTCACCCGACGGAAAAAAGGTTTTTTTCGCTTCCGACAGACCTGTCAAAAAGGACGGGAAGCAGGCCGATTATAATATCTGGTATGTTGAGAATGTAAAAGGGAGCTGGTCCGAACCTGTTATGCTCGGTAAAAATATTAATACTGAGAAAAATGAGTTTTATCCTTCGGTAAGCAACTCCGGAAAATTGTTTTTTACTGCAGAACGAGATGATTCTTACGGTGCTGAGGATATCTATTATTCTGATTTTGTGAACGGAAAATATACTATGCCTGTTAATGCCGGTCTAAATATTAATTCCGGTTTTGCAGATTTCAGCGCTTATGTTGCTCCGGACGAAAGTTACCTGTTGTTCTCCTCCGTTGGCCATGAGGATGATTTGGGAGGAGGAGATATTTATATTTCGTTCAGAGTGAATGATACTGTCTGGTCGGAGGCGAAAAACCTCGGAAAATCAATTAATTCCGATGAACCTGACTATAGCCCGTTTGTAACATTTGACGGTGAATATCTCTTTTTTACGAGTAACAAGTCAAATCCGAACCTGAATACCCATTATCCGAAAAGATTTCGGAATATTATCAGTCTTGCCGACGGAATTGACAATGGTTTGGGGAATATCTACTGGGTGAAGTTTGATTTGTCTGTGTACAGGTAATTTATCCTGACGCAGACAAACCGCAACTAAGCAGGGTATATGAAAATATGAAAGGTTATGAAAAGAACATTATGACAAAACCTTCATAAATTTCCTTTCCGAAATATAGGCAGTAACACTTACCACTGCAATAACTATCAAAGTGTAATAGACAAACGTTGGAATAGGTACAGGGTCGCCTTTAGCATAAGAGTGTAATCCCGACAAGTAATAGTTTACACCGAAGTAAGTCATCAAAACGGAGCTGTATCCCGTCAATGCTGCAAAGTTAATTGCAAAGTTTCCTCTAAATCCGGGGATATACCTCATATGAACGATAAAAGCATAAATCAGTACGGTTACAAGTGCCCAGGTCTCTTTCGGGTCCCAGCCCCAGTAGCGTCCCCATGACTCATTTGCCCACACCCCTCCGAGGAAAGTACCTATTGTCAGCATATACAGTCCTATTATCAATGTCATCTCAATAATATATGATAATTCGGTGATTGTCAGGTCAAGACGTTTGAAGTTCTTTTCCGTTTTCAGGTTCATTAATATCAGATTGAAAAACCCGAGCAGGGAACCAAGTGCCAGAAAACCGTAGCTTGCCGTAATAATTGCAACATGAATAACAAGCCAGTACGATTTAAGAACCGGAACAAGGTTTGTAATTTCAGGATCCATCCAGCTTAATCCGGCAACCATTAAAATAATTGATGTTAGAAGTGCCGTTATGGCAAGTGTTATCTCCGATTTTTTCATAAATATCAACCCTGCGAGAACCGTTGCCCAGCCGATATAAATCATTGATTCGTAGCCGTCGCTCCAGGGAGCATGACCCGAAATGTACCACCGAATAGCAAGTCCTGCCGTATGTAAAACAAACAATGCAATGACAACATACGAACCGATTCCGATAGCTTTATTTAGTTTTGCTTTGGGATTTAAAAGGATAATAAAATAGAATACAAGAAGAACAAAAGCGACAATTCCGTAATATCCTGATAAACGTTTAAATATGTTTACTTTGTTATAGAGTATTTCGAGTTTGACTTTCGATGCGGGCGGCATTATCTTCGACCCGTATTTTTTCTGAAACGATTTGATATGGTCAAGGTATTCGTCGGCTGTTGACCAGTCACCTGATTTGGTTGCTTTTTCAACTTCGCCGTAATACATCGGCAGAATTCCTCTTACGAAAACCTCCTCATCATCCGAAAAATACTTTTTCGATTCACCGGCAGTTACCCATTTATGGTTTTCATCTCCGGGAACCGGAAAGATACGCAGGAATGTTCCCGAATAGACCATATAGAAAATGTTGACACGCTCATCAACTTTCAATACCTCTTTATCGAATTTGGACTGTTCGGCAGGTTTTTTTGAATATGCCGTTTCCACATAACTGCTTATCAGATATCCGTTTTGCGAGTGCATATCAACAATTTGACTGAATGATACATATTTTCCTGATAATCCGAGTAGCCTTTGAAGTTCGGGATGATTAACTTTAATAAGAGGCTCCTTTTCCCAGATTGCCGGGTTAACAAGTATGCCGAGAAAAACCTGTTCGGGTGTCTGTCCCCTGTATTTTTCCTTTCCTGCAATCTTTCTCAGCACCTCCGATGCAAGAGAACTGACTGGTTTTATCCGTCCGTCGCGCTCCTGAATAAGTAACATCCCGAATTCCTTTGCATGCTCTTTTTTTATGACCGGCAAATCACCTGATGTGTTCCCGGAAGCAAAAACAGGACTTGTGAAGATGATCGAGGTTAACAGTAATGCAATAGCTGCTGTTTTTCTTGAATTGTGCAGCTTTGACGACATACGTGCCAGAAGCTGAAATCTGCTGCTTCTGCTGAACAGTGCAGCAAACATTCCGAGTGACATCAGAAAATATCCGATATATGTAACACCCGTTCCCCATCCGTCGTGATTGACCGATAACACCGTGCCTTTTTCATCCTTGTCGTAAGATGACTGAAAAAATCTGTAACCGCGATAATTCAATACGTGATTCATATAGATTTTATACGGCATCTCAATATTTTTCTCTTTATCAATAACAGTAACCTCACTTGAATAGGATGACGGGCTGTTCGACCCGGGATACCGCTCAAGAACAAAATCATTTAATTTGACAGAAAAAGGAAGCGTTATTGTTTTCGGGCCGTAATAGAGTTTAAGATGCACTCCGTTTAATGTTATTTCACTCGGTTTGCTTTTAAACCCTTTGCCTCCGAACACTTCAAGTTTATCGTTTTTATCACCGACAGTAATATCAGCTATAAAAGCATCGAAAGAGGCCATTCCGGGTTTACCTTCGGTACTTGTTAACTTTTTTACGGCACTTTCATAATATTTTTTTACCACAAAATTCAGATCGTCGTATGAATAGAGGTTCATTTCGTTCAATGTCAGCAGTGTGTCGGGTGCAAGCATTGTTTTATCGCCCGATGCCATATCCATATACTCAACCGAGTCCCGAGTGATGATTTTTAATCCGTTGTCTCCCGTGAATATTTTTATTTCGGCATTGCTTTCTGCGGAGTTCAGGCTAAAAGTCTTTCCGCCGAAGTTAATATCTTCTCCCTCTTTCAGATGCAACTCTGTTCTGCTGTTGTTTTTGTCGGAAGCGATTATCCACACCATTTTCTCCCCACCTGATTCGTCAGCCCACGTTTCGGCCACATTGGTATAGTAGTCGGTAACTTTAATTGTAACTTTTTTATCGCCTATTGTGAAATTATCACTCACCTTCATAACGGAAACAGGAGTTACAAAGACATTTTTGCTCTCAGTGTATTGACTTCCGTTGTAATCAGCATCTATTACCACAAAACTTTTTCCCGTCAACATTTCATTTGATGTATCACCTTCTCTGATGGACATCATCCCTTCATAACCTATAAATCTTGTAATAGCAGCACCGATAAATATTATGAGAAAGGCAAGATGAAACAAAAATACCGCCCATTTCTCTTTTTTGTACATCTTATGTTTTATAATACTTCCCGTAAGGTTAACGGCAAGCAGAAGCAACATAATATTGAACCAGGTGGCGCTGTAAATAATTGCTTTGGCTGTGTCGGCACCGAAATCATTTTCAATAAATGTGGCATATCCGATTGAAACGGCAAAAAGTATTAGCAGTATGCCTGTCAGTTGCATCGAAAAAAGTATGTTGTTAATCTTCTTCATTACTATCCGTTTAATTTTAAAACTGCAAAAGTAAATTTAATTTCCTCAGTTGTTTGTTAAATAACAAAAAAAATGACGGAATGTTTTATGACCGGCTAAATACTGTTTTTGTAAAAACTCCGGTTTTACGATTGCAGGTTTTAAATTTTGGTTTTAACAGAAAAATCCCCTTTTTGACCGAAAATTGACCAAAAAACCCGAAAAAAAGTGCAAAATGCAATAATAGTCCAAGTATTTGACAGAATAGTACAAGTCTTTTTTTTGATCCTGCCTTAACTTTGCTGAAATATTTAACATAATG
>CAYOZZ010000100.1:0-15824 GCA_964408535.1 uncultured Bacteroidales bacterium
ACTGGTTGACAAACTTAATCTTCTCGGAATCTCATCCATAGCAAACCTTATGGGCTCAATTAAACTTGCCAGATATTACGAAATGAATGAGAATGACGTCGTTTTTACAGTTGCAACCGACTCGATGGAAATGTACGGCTCAAGATTAACCGAGGAGAGAGAAAAAAATGGTAATTTTTCTTTAAAAGATGCAGCAGTGAGTTTTGAAGCCGATATGCTCGGACTTGGAATTGATAATATTATGGAACTAAGCTACTATGATAAAAGACGTATTCACAATCTGAAGTATTTCACATGGATTGAGCAGCAGGGAAAAACAATTCAGGAACTAAACGACCAGTGGTACGATGTAAATTACTGGAAATCCAGATACTCCAAAGTTGATGAGTGGGATGAAGAGATAATGGAGTTTAACGAAAAAACCGGAGTTATCAAGGAATATCAATAGGTGGAATTTTGGTGGAATTCGTATATTTCCCCTCATTTTCAGAATATATTTCAGATTTCAATTACTTAATTGCTTATTTTTGCTTATTGGTTAATCTATTGTATATTTTAGAAAAATCAAATATGACAATCCCGAAAATCCAGATTTTTGCTATTGTTGGGCTATTAATATTGCAAAACAATACATTTTCCCGGTCAGATTCAAAGTTTTCTGACATAGGATACAATTTATCAGTTGAAGTTTTACTGGATTCTCTTGAAAGTAATTTCAAAAATGTTGATAATACTCGTACTTTTGCAGAAAAAGCTTATAATCTTTCCGTAGAATCCGATAATGAAAAAGGAAAAGCCGTCTCATTGTTTTACCTTGGAAGATATTGGTATTATAAGAATGATTTTGACACCGCTTACCGGCTGTTAACATCGGCATTACCGTTTATTGAAAATAACAGAAGCGACTATCCGGAAATATATTTAAGAAGTCTTTTTTATCTTGGAACAATAAAATATTATCTCGGAGATAACGGAAAAGCTTTATTTTTTTATGGAAAAGGACTTATTTACAGCGAAGAGTTAAATGATCCTGACTGGAAAGTCAACTTTCTTTCCCAACTTGGGGGATGCTATATACAACTGGAAAATTATAATACGGCATTTGACCTATTTTCAAAAGCCGCCATAATATGCGACAGCCTTGAAAACATCAGACTTTTGGCAAATGTTTATATGCAAATTGCAAACATTCAAACTGAATTAAAAGAGTATGATTCGGCAATCAGATATTTTGAAATTGCCAAACCATATATTGAAAAGGACAACACTTTAGAGAACTGGGCGGTTTACTATTCAAATACCGGACACTTGTATGGTATGATGAAACAATACGATAAAGCACTTTCGAATTTTAAAGAAGCTCTGAAATATGATATTGAACTTGACGATAAATATGCCATCTCTCTTGACTTATCAAATATTGGTGATATATACAGAGATATGAAACAGACTGATTCGGCAAAATACTATTTGTATAAAGCACTTGAACTTGCGACTAAAATAAAACATCTCGAAATAATTTCAACAGTATATTATAATCTTGGAATGCTGGAACAGGAAAATGGTAACTATTCAGGTGCTGTTGATTTTGCCAATAAATGCCTTTCCGTATCAAAAAAATCGAAAAATACAAAACAGATACTTGATGGTTGTAAACTGCTTTATACAAATCTTGCAAATATACAAGATTATAAACAAGCTTATAACTGGGAGTTATATTACCAAAAAATACAGGATAGCCTCGTAAACATAGAAAAGGAAAAAGTAAAGGAGAGTCTTTTGGCAAAATACAAACAGGAAAGGGAGATACAAGCATTCAAAGAGAAAAGCAACTATGAACAGAAATTGAGAAAGTATTTAATTATAATAGTTGCTATGGGATTACTTCTTAGTGTTTTCCTATTCTTACTGTATTACTCAAAAAACAAAACAACAAGAAAGTTAAAGAGGCAAAAGAACTTTTTTAATACACTCAGTGAAAGCTCGGAGGACATTGTTTTTGTTATTGATGAAAACTGTAAATTAAAATATATAAGCCCGTCTTATGAACGTAAAATAGGCCGGAGTAAAGATGAAAGAATTGACGGTAAAGCACCGGATTTCATTCACCCTGAAGATATACCAATTCTAAAAGGCATATTAAAGAAAGCAAGAGAGGATAAGGATGTCCATAGTTTTGAGTTCCGGCTGAAAAAAGCCGACGGCACCTGGATATATGTTGCAGCAACAGGAAAAAACTGCCTTGACAATCCCGATATAAATGGTTTTATCGTTAATGTATGGGATATTACCGAAAGAAAAAATAATGAAAAGAAACTGATTGAATCGGAACAAAGTTACCGCGACCTTTTTAATAATGCATCAGATGCAATATTTGTGCATACAAGTGAAGGAGTTATTTTGGATGTAAATAAAGGTGCCGAGAATATGCTGGGTTATTCAAGAGAAACTTTTATTGGAAAAATGCCGGTTTTTCTTGGTGCCGAAGGAATGAACGATGTGAATTTCTTAATGAAAAATGTCAAAAGAGCTTTTTATGGTTCTCCCACGCAGTTTGAATTTTGGGCTAAACGAAAAAGCGGTGAAGTTTTTCCAATGTTGGTAAGAGTTAATAACAGCACATTTTTTGGTAAAAACGTACTTATTACTTTTGCTATTGATATTTCAGAGAGAAAAGAAGCTGAACGTAAATTAAGAAAAAGTGAAGAAAACTACCGCCGGATATTTAATGCTTTTCCTGATATTTATTTCAAATCAGACAGCACAGGTAAAATTGTAGAGGTCAGTCCTTCTGTTGAAAAAATTGCAGGTTATAAAAGAGAAGAGCTATTGGGAAAAAATTCAATTGAGTTTTATGAGGATAACGAAGAATGGGAAAAAATAGGAGAGTTACTTTATCATAACAAAAGAATAAATGATATTGATATTAAAGTAAAAACAAAGGAGGGCAAAACACTTTATTGTTCTCTAAGTGCAAGTTTAATTTTAGATGAAGAGGGAAATGTCCTCGGTCTTGACGGAGTTATCAGGGATATTTCAGAAAGGGCCCGGATAAATAAATTACTGAGAAAATCAGAAAGCAAACTTTCTGAAGCCAATAAAGCAAAGGAAATACTTCTATCTGTAATCGGACATGATATCAAAGGGCCAATCGGTACGAATAAAGCTATGACCGATTTAATTATTCGTGACGGACACAGGATTTCAAAGGAAAAGATTATCGAAATAGTTGAAAGTATAAAACCGACTATTGATTCTACTTATAATATGGTTGAAAATCTTGTAACTTGGTCTAAAGTTCAGCGCAATAAGCTGGAACTGGAGATTAAACCCGGCTATATAAAACCAATTGTTGATGAAGTATTTTCGCTTTTCAGCTACCACGCAAAAACAAAGGAAATTGAGCTTTTATTTGAAGGTAATGAAATGCAAACAGCTTTATTTGACAAAAACCAGGTTACAGCAATCGTCAGAAATATAGTTTCAAATGCAATAAAATTCACAAAACATGGTGGCAAGGTAATTGTATCTTTATCTGAAGATTATAATTATACTTTAATAAAAGTTATGGATACAGGTATTGGAATGCCACAAACACAAATTGATAAAATATTAAGTAACTCATTGGATATAGATTTAAGTTATGGAACTGAAAATGAAAAAGGAACAGGATTAGGCCTTAATCTTGTATTAGACTTTATCAAACTGAATGATGGAAAAATTAACATTAACAGTAAAGTAAATGAAGGAACGGAAATAACGATTTTTTTAAAAAAAATTGAGGTTTTGTAATATAAAAGCGAATTATGATGAAAGAGATTACAGTATTGATTGCCAATGACAAAAAAACTGATTTACTAATTATTGAATCCTGCCTTTCGGGTAGTGAGACTCCAATAGAAGTTATAAAAGCCTTAAACGGTGAGGAAGCCTATGAGTTGGCTCAAACTGAAAAACCGGATCTTATAGTAATGGACTGGGATATGCCTGTTTTAGATGGAATAAGTGCTATCAAACAACTTAAATCAAGTAAAAACACCAGTGAAATCCCGGTCATTATGCTCACAGCAGTGAACCGGTCCTCCGAAAACCTTAAAACAGCATTAAGTGCAGGTGCTATTGATTTTGTACGATATCCAATTGACGAAACCGAATTTCTCGCCCGGATCAAATCTGTTCTAAGAATGAATCAGTATTACAAAGAGAAAGTTAAGGCCGAAAATGAAGCGAAAAAACTGCTAAAAGCACAAGTGGATTTAAAGAACAGAGAATTAGCTGCATTAACACTGAACAGTTTGTACAAGAAAAATCTTATACTAAAGTTAAAAAAGAAACTTTCTTCCATATCACGTAAGTGCCCTGAAGCAAACGAAATACTTTTTGTCTTAAACTACTTTGATGAAAATGAGGAAGACTGGAATATCTTCAGAGATTATTTTGAGGCCGTACATAATGGATTTTTTGACAGGCTGTCAGCCGTTCATTCGGATTTAACACCAAACGAAAAAAGATTGTGTGCCTATCTAAGAATCGGCCTTAATTCAAATGAAATTAGCAAATTATTAAGTATCTCAAAAGAAGGAATTAAGAAAAACCGCTATCTGCTCCGCAAAAAAATGGGACTACAAACAGGCGAAAGCCTTGAAGATTTTATCTCAAAAATTTAATTTTTCGCAAATCCTTGAAAAGGAAATATCTGCAACAGCGATAAAATTGAAACTTCCACCATTTTTCCACCTTAAAACCTTTGATATCAGCGACTTTTATGTGTATTTTTGAAACCTGAAACGATCATAGATAGTTTAAGTCCACAATTGCTAATTTTAAATTCTATTCTATGGTCAAAATATCTACATTAATCTTGATTGCATTTTTTACAAATATTATTAACGTCGGTTTAGCACAGGATTTTACGGCGAGCATTTCAGGTAAGCACAATACAATTGTTTTAATACCTGATAATGCAGGAAAATCATCTGTCAAAAATGATTCAGTCGATATTGATAATGAATTTAAATGTGGAGATAGTTTTGTAGTTTTTAACGGTATTAAGTATAATACTGTTGAATTTAATGGAAGATGCTGGCTCGACCGCAATCTCGGAGCAAAAAGAGTAGCGCAATATCCGGATGACAAAGAGGCTTTCGGATATTATTTCCAGTGGGGCAGACCGGCAGACGGACATGAAGAGTATAACAGTATTCCTACCATTCTTCTGTCGGAAGTTGATAATCCGGGTTTTGCCGGCTTTATTACAACAAATACACCTCCATACGACTGGCACAATCCTCAAAATAACCGTCTGTGGGAAAAAACAGACGATAATAGTTTAAATCCTTGCCCTGACGGCTGGGAGGTTGCATCAAAAAGTGATTTTGACGTATTGTTATCCGGTAACAACTCAATTCTCGGTTTATTCAAATCACCTTTGAGAATTCCGGCAGCGGGATACAGAAGTGGGAAAACCGGAACCATTTCAGATACAGGTAGTGCGGTTTTTTTATGGTCATCGGATTCGTCAGGCAAAAAGGCTTATGCTCTTGAAGCGGATAATACACAAGCAAAACAAAAGAAATTTACACGTGCGAACGGAATGCCTGTTCGCTGTGTAAAATCCAAGTAGTCGTTCTTACAAATATATTTCATTTTTTAGGGTGCCCCGGTTCAGAAATGTGCCGGGGCTTTTTTTTATCCGGGTTTCCCGCAAGTTTTATATCTTTGGAGTTTAAAACTGACAAAGGATGGGGAAATTTATTTACAAATGTGTTGATTGCGGCAAGGAATACGACTCCTCAAAGATTCGATACTTATGTGATAGTTGCGCAAAGAAAAACATACCTGGAAAGCCGCCTAAGGGTGTTCTTAAGATTGTTTACAATTATAATTCCCTGAATTATTCGTTCGACAAGTTAAAGAAAGAACATTTTGTTGACCTCTCACCTGTCAATAATCCCGATAGTTTCCCCAACCTCCGGATAGGGCAAACACCTCTTTACCGGATACCTTCTTTTGAAGAAAAGGAATTACCGTTTGAGTTATATCTTAAAGATGATTCGCAAAACCCCACATTTTCTTTCAAAGACCGTGCTTCCGCAATAGTTTCGGCTTTCGCAAAAGAGCACCGGATTAACACAATTATCACTGCATCAACCGGAAATGCAGGTTCCTCTCTTGCAGGTATCTGTGCTGCAAACAATCAGAAAGCAATTGTAATGGTTCCTGAAAATGCTCCGGTTGCAAAACTTACACAGATAATTATGTACGGTGCCGTAATTGTTCCTGTTCAAGGTAACTACGACAGTGCATTCGATTTAAGTATAATGGCCACCGAAAAATTCGGAATTTACAATCGCAATACGGCCTTTAATCCGCTGACCATAGAGGGTAAAAAAAGTGTTTCTTTTGAATTATTCGGACAGTTGAATTCGAATATTCCCGACACGGTCTTTGTTCCGGTTGGCGACGGTGTTATAATTTCAGGTGTTTTTAAGGGTTTTGAAGATTTGATGATGCTTGGAATTATTGACAAAATACCAAAAATTGTTGCTGTTCAGGCTTCGGGAAGTGACAACCTCACAAGAAACCTGAAAACAAACGAATTTCAAATTAAAGAAAGCAAAACTGTTGCCGACTCTATCGCAGTTGATATTCCCAGAAACTTCTTTATGGCAAAACATTTCCTGGAAATTTATAACGGAGAGACAATTACGGTTACTGATGACGAAATCATTAGTGCGTCGGTGCAACTATCAAAAAACACCGGTATTTTTACCGAACCGGCAGCCGCAACCGCTTTTGCAGGATTTCTCAAATACAGGAAAGAAGACAAAATTATTGGAAAAAGTAAAAATGTTGTGTTACTTACAGGTAGCGGCTTAAAAGATATAAATGCAGTAAAATCAACTATAAAAATACCTGAAGCAATAAAGCCGGATATCAATGACCTAATGAAATTGTTAAAAATATGATTAGATTTGTTTTAAACGGAATAAAAAAAGAGTATAATGGCGACCCGAAACAGTCATTATTAACCTGGCTAAGAAAAACAGAGCATATTACTTCGGTGAAAGACGGATGCTCCGGTCAGGGAGTTTGCGGTGCCTGCACTGTTCAAATTAACGGAAAAGCAAGATTGTCGTGCACAACAAAAATGGAAAAACTTGAGGGTGCAGATATTGTGACGATTGAGGGAGTTGAAGATAACATCAAAAATACACTTTCCAAAGCTTTCGTAAAAAAAGGAGCAGTCCAGTGCGGTTTCTGTTCACCGGGGATGATAATGCGCGCAAAAACACTATATGACAACAATACGGCACCTGTTCGTTCCGAAATTATCAAGGCAATTTCACCGAATATCTGCCGGTGTACCGGTTATGTAAAAATTGCCGATGCCATTGAATATGCTTTTGAGAACCTGAGAAATAACTCCAAAATTAATCTGAAGCCAGAATCGGAAGGAATCGGCAGCCGGCTTCCAAAATATCAGGCTCTCGAAACTGCCCTGGGAAAACGTCCGTTTACCGATGATATATCTTTTGACGGAATGGCATACGGTGCATTGAAATTCAGCGGAATACCAAAATCAAAGATTATTTCAATAGACACTTCAAAAGCAGAAAAACTGAAAGGTGTAATCAGGGTCGTTACTGCAAAAGATATTCCTGGAGAGAGATATATCGGCCTGATATCAAAGGACTGGCCTGTTATGATTGATACCGGTGAAACCACTCGTTTTATCGGAGATGTATTAGCCGGGGTGGTTGCCGAAACGGAAGAAATTGCAAGAAAAGCGGTTGAGTTAATAACAGTGGTAGCTGAGGAGCTTGAACCGGTAACGGAAATGCTCGAAGCAATAAAACCGGACGCTCCGCAAGTTCACAAAAACCGGCCCAACGTAATTGAGAATTGTGTAATCAAAACCGGAAATCCTGATAATGCGATTGATAATGCCAAATACACCGCTCACGGCATTTATGAAACACAACGTATTGAACATGCTTTCCTCGAAACCGAAACGGCAATAGCCCTTCCTGACGGAGACGGTATAAAACTTTATAGTCAGGGGCAGGGAGTTTACGTTGACCGGACACAGGTTGCCTCTATTCTCGGTCTTCCGGATGAAAAAGTAAAAGTTGTACAGATTCAGAACGGCGGAGGCTTCGGAGGTAAGGAAGACCTTACTGTACAGGGGTATGCAAGCCTTTTTGCATTCCTTGCCGGAATTCCGGTTAAAGTACACTTTACAAGAGATGAATCAATAATGTTTCACCCTAAACGTCACCCCGTATGGATGGATATGACACTCGCCTGCGATGAAAACGGCAAATTCACGGCACTTAAGCTCAAAGCTGTCGGAGATACCGGTGCTTATGCATCAGTTGGGACAAAAGTAATGGAACGGGTTGTCGGGCATGCAACCGGAGCTTATTATGTTCCCGACGTGGATATCAGCGCGGTTACCGTTTACACAAACAATATTCCTTCGGGTGCTATGCGTGGATTCGGCGTTCCTCAGGTTGTT
Organism: uncultured Bacteroidales bacterium; assembly: GCA_964408535.1. Classification (GTDB taxonomy): domain Bacteria; phylum Bacteroidota; class Bacteroidia; order Bacteroidales; family JAADJA01; genus JAADJA01. Next base: position 8,522 of record CAYOZZ010000100.1, read on the forward strand.
TTTGCAATTGAAAGTCTTATAGACCGGATTTGTAAAAAAGCAAACTTCGACAGGTGGGAAATAAGATTTATGAACGCACTTGAAAACGGTTCGAAAACGGCCACCGGGCAAGTCCTGGAAAAGGGTGTGGGGCTGAAAAAGACATTACTTGCCGTAAAGGAACAATTTCAAAAATCAAAATTTGCCGGAATAGCCTGCGGACTCAAAAATACAGGTATCGGAAACGGAATGGTTGACGAAAGTTATGTGAAAATTGTTATTGAATCTCCTGAGAAGGTCATAATACATCACGGCTGGACGGAAATGGGGCAAGGAGTACACAATATGGCAATGCAGTCGCTGCACGAAGAAACCGGTATCAGCACTGGCATTATGGAAGTAAGAGTGGAAACAGAAGCCGGACTGCCGACAGGAATGACAACTTCATCACGGGCAACGGCAATGGTTGGAAATGCCGTAATTAATGCCGCTACTGCAATAAAAAAAGATTTGGAAACGCATTCGCTTAATGAACTTACAGGAAGAGTTTATAAAGGTCATTTTGTCTGCGACTGGACTACAAAGCCGGGAGAAGAAACCGGCAAACCTGTTACTCACTTTTCGTATGGATATGCCACACAGGTAGTTATACTTGATGATGATGGAAGTATCTCAAAAGTAATTGCGGCACACGACGGTGGAAAGGTGATGAATGAAATGCTTTTTGAAGGCCAGATTGAAGGTGCTGTCCATATGGGACTTGGATATGCCCTTACGGAAGACTTGCCAATGAAAAACGGAAGACTTGTCAGTACAAAGTTTAAGGATATCGGGATAATTCGTGCAAAGGATATGCCTGAAATTGAGGTTATTCCTGTTGAAGAGGAAGACCCGGTAGGACCTTACGGTGCAAAGGGAATTGGTGAAATAGGACTTGTTCCGACTGCGGCTGCCGTGGCTGGAGCATTTTATACATTCGACGGAAAGGTACGGTATAAATTACCAATGAAAAGGAAAAACCGGCAATAAAAAAAGCAATCCGGTAAAATATTTTACCGGATTGCTTTTATTTTAATTCGTTTCCACCATCGTTTTACCGACGGTCACGAAATTAGAATTTTTTATTCACAGGAGAAGCGCTTTTATCTACCTTTTTCTCAGGTATTGCAGCTCCTGATTTAGCAACAACTTTACCTTTAATTCTTAAAGTAACGTTAGATTGCTTTGCATTTGAGTAAACGTGAATGCTTTTGTTTATTGTTCCTACCCTTTTGGTGTCATACTTTACTTTAATAACATCTGACTGACCGGGTAATACAGGCTGCCTTGGCCATGCTGGAATAGTGCACCCTCAGCTCGCCCTCACATTGGTAAGAATCAATGGTTCTTTACCAGTGTTAGTAAACTTAAATTCACAAGTTCCGTCTCCATGCTGCTCGATAGTCCCGTAATCATGAACCGTCTTATCAAATTTGATTTCAGGAGCATTGGGATTGTCGGCTTGCGGATTAGCTTGCTGCTCTTTTGCCAGCCTCTCCTTTTCAGCTTTTTGCTTCTCCAACTTTTTTTGCTCGACAGATTTTTGTTGAGCAGTTTTCTGCTTAACATCTCTTTCATTTGTCGAAACTTGCGCATTAATTGCGAAAAAAGTAAACACAATTAATACAGTTGACAAAATTAATTTTTTCATTATTACAATTTTTAAGTTAATAATTTGCAAATATATTAATTTCCTGATACTGTTTTTATGAAATTAACAAATATTTACAATTGTAAACGATTTGTAAATCTTATTAATTATCAGTAAATATTAATTTTATGCGATTTGCCGTACACCCGTAAACCGGTTATTGTTATATTAAAAAAATACATACTTTAGCACCGCAGAGCGAATAGTTGTTGTGATAAAATAAATCTATTAAAAAATAAATAAATGTCTGTAATACTAAATAACGTAAAATATATTGACTGGAAATCTTTTAAAATAGATAATACAAACATTAAGGTTCAGGACGGGGATAATGGAATAATCGTCTTTTCTGAAAGACCGTTTAATGATGATACGGGAAAGTACGAAATCATTGATTGTAATGGCAATTTTGTAATGAAATCATTTGCCAATGGCCATCATCACGTCTATTCAGCACTTGCACGAGGAATGCCTCCACCGGATAAACAACCGGGTAATTTCATTGAAATACTTAAATATATCTGGTGGAATCTCGACAGAAAGCTCGACAGAGAGATAATTGAAGCAAGTGCTCTTTTCACGGCATTGGACAGCGCCAGAAACGGCGTCACATTCGTCATTGACCATCACTCCTCCCCTTTTGCAATTGAAGGTTCTCTCGAAACAATTGCAAATGCATTCGATAAAGTCGGCGTTTCGCATCTGCTGTGCTATGAAATATCCGACCGTGACGGAGAAGCGGTAACGAAAAAAGCATTTGCCGAGACAGAGGACTATCTGTCTAATCATCAGGGGCTTGTAGGTCTTCACGCATCATTTACAGTCGGAGATAAAACGCTCTCAAAAGCTGTCGAAATAGCAGAAAAATTCAACACTGGGATTCACGTTCATGTAGCTGAAGATACGGCAGATGAAGAGGATTCGGTAAAAAAATACGGTAAGAGGGTAATTGAGAGATTTGCTGAAGCCGGAGTATTGGAGTCCGGCAAAACTATTCTCGGTCATTGCCTACATCTTGATAAAAAAGAAAAGCAAATAGTAGCCGGCTCTCCTGCCTGGGTAGTCCAAAATACAGAGAGTAATCTGAATAACAATGTCGGCTTCTTCGATTCAAGGGGACTTGGAGAGAATATTTTTTCCGGTACCGACGGAATGCACAGCGATATGATCAGAAGTATTCAGGCGGCATACTTTGCAGGCCGGCATTTCGATTCGATAAATCCTTTATCGGCCTGGAAAAGGTTGAGAAATGTTCATAAATACCTGCAAACTAATGATTTTAAAGGAGACGGGGAGAATAATCTGATTGTTCTTGATTATAATCCGCCCACACCCGTGACATCTGATAATTTTCCGGGACATTTTATTTACGGATTAAGGTCAAATGATGTTCTGCATGTAATTTCCAAAGGAAAAATTATTGTAAAAGATAAAAAAGCGGTTACTGTTGATGAAAATGAAATCATAGAGCATTCAAAGGAGATGGCTTCAAAGTTATGGAGCAGGCTTTAACCCGCCTTTTGCCTTTAGATTTGCAAAATAAAAATCTGAGTTCTTTGAAATATTATTAATGATGTAAGAATTTCTTTTTTGCTACTTTTTTCTTTGTTAATTGCTTGGTTGCAATGTTCTTAAATATGCTATTGCATAATCCGGGGTTAATTTTTTCAGTTTGCTAATTCATCAATTCCCTATATCTTTGCAAAAAAACCGTTTATGGCTTCATTAATTATCAAAAACGGAACAATCGTAACTGCAACAAGAAGCTTCAAAGGTTCAATTCTTGTCAGAGACGGGATAATTGAAAAAGTGTATAATGGAGGTGATATTGTTCCCACTTCCGAAAGGGAAATTGATGCAAACGGAATGTATGTTTTTCCCGGCGGGGTTGACCCTCACGTACATATGCATCTGAAAACACCTGCCGGATATTCCTCCGATGATTTCATTACAGGAAGTAAGGCTGCCCTTTCCGGAGGGACAACCACACTTATTGATTTTGTGACTCCGGAAAGAGGAGAATCAATAATTGATGCACTGAAAAACCGTAAAGAAGAAGCTGAAAAAAGCCTGACGGATTACACTTTCCACGTTAGTCCCGTTGAATGGAATGAAAATACTGCGGATGAGATTACCCGGTGTATTCATAAAGAAGGAATCCCGTCATTTAAAGTCTATATGGCGTATAAAAACTCCATTGGTCTTGAGGATGATGAAATCGGAGAAGTGATGAAGGTGGTTGCAAAGGCGGGTGGGACACTTGCAATTCACTGCGAAATGGGTGATGCCATTGAAGTGCTTCATTCAATTTTTGCCTCGGAAGGAAGGTTAGACACTAAATACCACGCCTATTCCAGACCTGCTTATCTCGAAAGTGAAGCTGTCAAGACTGCTGTTGAAATGGCCTTTGAAACCGGATGCCCGTTATATATTGTTCACGTATCAGCAGCGGATTCCCTAAAATACATTCGTGAAGCACAATCAAAAGGACAGAAAGTAATTGCAGAAACCTGCCCCCAATATCTTTTGTTTGACAAATCGAAATATGAGAATGATTTTCATCAGGCCGCACCATACATAATGAGCCCGCCATTGCGGAAACCGGAAGATAATCAGGCACTTTGGGATGCTATTGCCGATAATACCGTTCAGAGTATCGGTACCGATCATTGTCCTTTTACGATGAAGCAAAAAGAACAGGGCAAAGACGATTTCAGGAAAATACCAAATGGCGCAGGAGGTGTTGAGCACAGGCTTGAACTTCTATATACTTTTGGAGTAATGGAGAAAAGGATCAGTCTGAATCGCTTTGTGGAATTAATTTCAACAAATCCTGCCAAAATATTCGGATTACATCCACGGAAAGGTCAAATTGCCGAAGGAAGTGATGCAGATATTGTAATCTGGAACCCTGATTCAGAAAAAACAATTTCCTTAAAAACACATCATCAAAACTGTGATATTAATATCTACGAAGGAATTAAGGTAAAAGGTTCGCCTCAATATGTAATAAAAGGTGGAGAAATTGCTGTTCAAAACGGACGAATTATAAATGGGGAGATAAAAGGAAATTTTTTAAGAGTTGATATTTAATAACAAACAATACTGAAAATTGGACAGGATAGAAAAGAGAGATGACAAAAGGAAATTATTTGACTTTTTAAGCAATTATGTTTCCGATAATAAAAAGCAATTGTTCGATAAGATCATTCAATACCGCACGAGACATATAACCGTTGTGCTTGAAGACATTTATCAGCCTCACAATGCAAGTGCAGTACTTCGTTCGTGCGACTGTTTCGGCATTCAGGATGTTCATATTATTGAAAACAGGAATATTTACGAAGTAAATCCGGATGTCGCACTCGGCTCGTCAAAATGGCTTAATCTTATTAAATATAATGAAAATGAAAGCAATACGCTTGACGCTTTTAATAAATTAAGAGAAAAGGGCTACAGGATTGTTGCCACAACTCCTCATAAAAACGACACACTTCTTGATGACCTTGATATAGACCGTAAAACAGCCCTTGTTTTCGGAACGGAATTAAAAGGTTTGTCGGATATTGCACTTGAAAATGCCGATGCCTTTGTTAAAATACCGATGTACGGTTTTACTGAAAGTTTTAATATTTCGGTTTCTGCTGCCATTATTCTCCATCACATAACCGAAAAACTCAGAAAAAGTGATATTAACTGGCACCTGACAGATGAAGAAATTGTTGATATAAAGCTTAACTGGGTAAAAGCCGTTGTAAAAAAGAGTGAAGTTCTGGAAAAGGAGTTTTTCAGCAGGTTATAGTTGTTTATCAACACTCCTGTTTATCACAAGTTGCTTTGTCATACTGTTTCTATAAGGTACTCATCAATACACTTCTCATCAATATTAAAATTAACACCTACAATTGTCACCGTTTTTTTCGAAGAAATGTATTTTTTGTGATAACCTTTCTCCTTTATTTGTTTCAATGCGGTTTTAGCACCCTTTCCGGCTTTAAACTCAACTACATATATATATTTATCTGTAGATATCACAGTATCTATTCGCCCGTCAATGGTCATCACCTCAGTGTCAATTGTAAAACCGAGAAGTTTCACAATGATATAAAATACCGAATGAAAATATCTTTCCTTGCTGTCGGCAATTATATACGAAATGCCTTTAAACAGAACATTTACCAAATCAAAAAACTTTTCAACATTATTATTCCGTAATGCTTCGGTAATCTGATAAAGTAAAGAGCTTGCCTTGTCAATTTGCCCGTCGTTAAGTTCGGCAAGAAGATGAATTGAGAAGGAACGTTCCACTTCTGCATTCGGAAAGTCCAATTCAATTGTATTATCAATAAGATTGGATTTCTTAATAGTTAAATAGCCGGTTTGAAATAAAAGGGGAAGAAGCGTAATTCTCGTTATGTCGTATTTATTCAGGTCACCTTTATAAATAGTCTTTTTTTCCAAATCAAAGATAGTGTATTGATTTTGTTTAATCAGTTTCATAAGAAAAGAGGGTGTGCCGGTGGCGAACCAATAGTCACCGAATGCCCTGTTATCAAAAAAATTCAATATGGAAAACGGATTATAAACAAATGAAATTCCGTCCCAGGAATAACCGTTATACCACTTTTTTATTTGAGGCATAATATCTCCGAACACTTCTTCGTAATCTTTGGCTACCGCTTCAATATACTTCGGAAAATAATGTTCAAGTTCCTTCTGTGTGTAGCCGGTAATTGTTGCATAATTTTTATTTAAAGTTATGTCGTTCAGATTATTCAAATCCGAAAAAATGGATACCTGGCTGAATTTTGAAACACCTGTTACAAAGAAAAACTTTATGTAGTCATCCGAATCCTTAATTACCGAATAAAAGCTTTTCAGAATCTTACGGTTTTCCTCTGCCTGTGGAATGTCTTCAATATAATCAATTATGGGCTTGTCGTATTCGTCAATGAGAATGACCACTTTTGTTTTGCCGGACAATTTTTGGATTAACTCTTCAAACTTTGTTGAATATGACCCTTCACTTAGCATAATATTATATTCACTTGCTATCTTTGTTAACATCCTGTCAATAGCATTTGCCAGTCCGAGATTTGTATAATCAACCGTTGAAAAAGAAATCTTTATAACCGGATACTTCTCCCACTCAATTTTATCATATATCCACAAACCTTCAAACAGCTCTTTGTTGCCTTTGAAAACCTCTTTTATGGTATTTAATAACAATGACTTTCCGAAACGACGGGGACGTGAAAGAAAGTAGTAGGAAGCAGAATTTATAAGTTTATAAACGTGTTCCGTTTTGTCAATATACAAAAAGTCTCCTTCTCTTAGCTTCGAAAACTCCTGTATGCCAATGGGTAACTTCTTCATCTATTTGCAATAATTTTTTTACAAAAATACGAAAATCGCTGCATTATTTATATTTTTTCCGGCAAATAGCTTGCATTCATAATATTTTTTATAATTTTACCCAAAATTTTAATATTAATCTTAAAATTAAGCTTATGGGAAAAGGTGACAAAAAAAGCAAACGGGGCAAAATAATAATGGGCTCTTACGGTGTTACAAGAACTAAAAAGAAAAAAGCAAGAAAATATACGCCTGACGTAAAACCTGTAGCAAAAAAAG
>CAYOZZ010000101.1:0-21477 GCA_964408535.1 uncultured Bacteroidales bacterium
GTAACATTTGCCGGGCAATTTGCCAATGTTGGCAAAGGATAAGTATATCTTGTGGTCATTGCAGCATCGGCCCACCATTCATAGAAATCAGCCATGCCGTCAACTACACTATAAACTTCACTGCCTTGTCCGCAAGTATTGTGAGGATCGTTATATGGACCTGTTTCATGTCCCCACCAATTGTCTTTAACATTTTGTGCAACGGTTTCATTCGTATAGAAGCCAGCTGTATTCCCTGACAGATCATTATTATTAGCTGTTGTCATTATAGTTGCTCCATAGTTATAAGAGAGGACTCCTATTTCCCAGTTAGTAACTTTTGAATTTTCAACATTCATAATAATAGGTTCTGTGGCAAATCCACTGATGCCATACATGCTGGGTACCAACGCACCTGTAAAAACACAACTGTTAAATGAAATTGTATCATTACCTTTTCCGTTTTCAAAGTTCATATTTTCCTTGGCACCAAATGGTAATAATTTAGGCTTCTGAGAACTTTTAGTCGCTGTGTTGTAAACAACAGCACCATCACCAACAGGATTTATAATAGTATCATAAGAACATAATCCTCCGCCGTCTACGAAATAAATGCCTGTTTGGCAAGCATCCATAACCGAACCTGTAAATATAAGATCAGTACAATTTCTTACGAGGAAACCAGTAGCAGTCCAGTTTGCTCCTGTATAATTAATCCCGTTAATATAGCAATTTGAAATAGTTCCTGCAACATCATCCAATATATCAATCCCGTTTTGACCCGTTATACTTGTAGGACCTTCTCCATAAATATCAACATTTGAAACATTAACCGTTAATCCGGGTCCGACAAAGAATAGTGCATCTTTCTGGAATCCGTCAATGTTCATTCCGTTAATAGTAACAGTATATGAATTTCCGGGATAGGTATTATTGAATGCATACACACTGAACCCATGCTGAGTGCCGCTGAATGGCGTCTCCATAATATCCAGTACGTTGACGTTGTTAATAGTACCACCTGCATTCCAGAAACCAATACCCATAAATCTGAAATTATTATTACCCTGTCCGTCTCCATCCACAGTCAGGTTATAGAGTTTAACATTTGCCACATTCTCAATAAACACAACAGGATAGTTTTCTTTTGTACCACTGTTAAAATGATTTGTCAATGTTGCAGGAGATACTATAGTAGTATTAGCGGTTCCTGCACCTGCAATAGACAAGCCCTCTACTGATACATACACCTGCTCCGTATATGTGCCTGCGGCCACATTTATGGAATCGTTGGCCACTGCAGCATCTACAGCATCCTGAATAGTTACGAAATATGTATCCTGTGTTACATTATGAACAGGGAATACACCTCCACAACTTCCCGGAACAGGCTGGAATCCAGGTGTGCCGGAATCATTATCCGTTCCATCAGTCAGGTAAGGATTGACATCAACATCGCCTGAAATCATACCTGCAATTGTTGACGGATCAGTTGAACCCCACCAGTTACATTCCAGATCAATGTTCAAAGTGCCATCACCTGATGCTGTAGCGCCATGATTTCCTGTAATATGGTTTTCGTGTGCAGTAGTGTTATTGGTATAACCTGCTTCTGCCGCACATTCAAAACCATTTGAAGTGCAATTGTCAATAAAATTGTTTTCAAATGTCACGTTACAATTATCAGATCCCCATCCAAATAGACTCGTTGTAGTATAAACACCATAATCACAATTTTCAACAGTGTTATTATAAAATTCTGGTTCCCCTCCGATTTGACCTGAAGCACATAATCCTACATAAACATTCGATACAGTATTTTCATACACTGAGTTATTAAGACGTGAAGCAAAAACCCAAATTCCAAATGAATTTGGACTACCGTTGGTAACAGTGTTGTATCGGATAGTGTCAGCAGTAGCTCCGGTAGCATCACCGTTATTGTCAGTATGAATACCACTTCCGCAGTTTGTAACGGTATTGTATTCGTAAACAACCCCTTTAGAGTGGTTTGATACGATGCCGTCATTTGAATTACTAACTGTATTGTGAGCAAAAAGACCGGTTCCCGACCAGTTCATAATAGGAATAGACGCTGCTTCACCAGCAACATTTGTTACTGTATTATACGTTATTTCAAAATATCCACCTGTAGTAGCATAAATACCCCGCAGATAAATATTTTTTACTGTAACATGATTTACATTTAAGTTAGTAAAGTTTCCAGCTGTATAATCCTGAATTATTCCGTTTCTGGCGTCAATGTCAGCACCATTAACTACTGTGCCACTTGTTAAATCAGGATTGTCTCCATCAAAGGTAAGATGGTCTAAAGTAACATCATCTGCCTGAATTAGTGCTAAATTGCTTGCACCTGCAGGTAAAGATCCTCCTCCACCAGGATTTGGTGCCGAAAGAGCAGGATAAATAACCACTCCGTTCTGAGTTCTGCCTTTAATACTTAAAGATTTATCTATTGTAAGATTTTCCGTATATGTTCCATCATTTACGTTGACTGTCCATCCTGCCTGGGCTACATTTATCCCTTGCTGTATTCCAAGGTCTGAATCCGGAATGGGTGGATTTACAAATACATTATTATCCATAATATTAATAAATCCGTAATCTGCTCTGTCAATTGAGTGTCTGATTAATCCTTCAAGTACAAAGAAGTCATCGGGATAGGTCATATCCGCAATTGTTTTTCCATCAAAAATATTCCCTTGCCCTACAAGGTCAATAGTTTTTGCGGGATCCCTGTTTTTTATATATGTATATAAAGCACCAAATGCAGCAGGATAGTTGCTGAATGAATTATATTTAATAGATAGAGAAGTAATTGAACCTCCCCAGGCCATAAGGTCTAATCCTGCACTATGATCAATAGTATTGTGCTCAATAGTAACTCCATTGCCTCCATCAATACGAAACGCATTTACGTTATTGTCAACTTTATTATATGTGATTACTAAATTTGTAGCTCCACTGTTAATATATGTTGACCCGTACCATCCCTCAAACAGATTTTTCGTTACTGTGACATTGGTTGCCTGATTAGTCCCGTAAGTTGTTACAACTCCATGAGCATACTTGTATCCGGCGCCTCCGCTATTCCAGAAATCATTAAGGTCAGCCACTGTGCCGCTATAATCTATCCCTTCGAATACATTGTTGCTTATTGTAATATCAGAAACGGCATGATAGAGAAAAACAGGAGTGGGGTCACCCCAAACATTTGAAGTGCCGTCATAATCAAAATAGAATCCGTCAATAGTAACATTCGATACATTTTCATTAACAAACAGAATACCTTCAATAACAGATTCCCCTGTATATGTTAATGCTGCTCTTCCGTTGGATGTATTCGTCGGGTCAACTCCATATTTAGCTCCTTTGATGGTCATCGAACTGTCAATAGAAAGGTATGGAGTAGGAAGTGTGTATGTTCCTGCTGCAACTTCTATAACATCATTTTTATTTGCAGAAGCAACAGCATCCTGAATGGTGCAATAATATGAATTCTGAGTCACATTGTGAACCGGAAGATCACCATTTTCAGTTGTCATTCCATTATCAACCCACCAGGGATTAAATGCAATATTACCATCAACACCATTTCCTGTTCCGCAGGTATTGAAAGGATCATTGTAAGGTCCTGAGGCATCACCCCAATAGTTATGAGTTGCGTCAACAGTAAGGTAATCAACATTGGAGTACATACCATAAGTATTTCCGTAAATTTTGTTGTCTTCAAAATCAACTCCGGTAAATAACCCCGCATCACATCCTGACTGGCACTGATAAATTATGAATCCATATTCAAATCCTGATACATCATTACCCGAACCCGTCACATTATAACTATCTGCTTCCCAGCCTGCATCCACTTCGATTGCATAAGTTGAGGTATTATCGCTTCCTGAAAACTGTAAAGTGTTATCACTAATGTCCACGTCAAAGGTAGCTTTTCCTCCCTGTCCGGCTTTTCCTTTATCGGGAATATCCATTGGTGATGGTACAGCCTGTGGAGGGTCACTGCCAACTATTCCGAATGCATAAACTCCTACCTTTTCGATTGTGATGTTATTACTTGCGATAGAGCAGGGGGCATCAATATTATAGATTGCCATATGTGCCCCGGTGATTGTATTTGATGATATATTTGCATTAGTATAGTTTAAGATGCTGGTTGCTACCCATTTGGTTGGAGAATTGGTATTGTCATAGGCAATTCCTGAGATTGTATTTCCGGTAACTGTTACCGGTGTTGTTACTGAGGTGGCATATAACTGGATACCGTTTTGTGCCGTAATATCTGTGGCCCCATGACCGGTTATCGTGTTTCCTGATATATCTATGTCACTATCTCCTCCAATATCAATAACGACAATTGCTGTTTTCTGGAAATCCGCCATCTGATTATTTGTAATAGCAACATTTCTTGCAATACCGTCATTGTTGTATAAATAGACGCTAGCACCATGCTGTGCACCACTGAAAGGATTGTTTTCGATATTAATGATTTTACAATTATCAACCGTGCCTCCTGCATTTCTAAAGCCGACACCTGCCATTTTGTAATTGGTATTGCCGCGATCAAGACCGTCAACTGTCAGGTTTGTCAGAGTCATTGATGCAGTATCTGCCCAAATAATACAATAGTTATCTGCTGATGTGGTGAAGGATATATCCATGTTCAAAGGTGATTCAATATAGGTTTGGTCAATACCTGCACCTGTAATGGTAACTGTTTTGTTCTTAACTTCTACCTGTTCTTCGAAATGTCCTGCATATATGTTTATTGTCACATTATCATCTGCAGCGGTTGCAGCGGCCTGAATTGACATATTTATGCCGGTTTCATTAGATGATGCAACGTAGAGATTACCAGAAGTTATCTCTTCTACATAAGTAACGGGTTGTACTCCAGGAGTAGAATTGAATATAGCGGCAACTGCCGTCAATGCATCATTAAGAGATTTATTGTATGATTTGCCTCTTGGAAGCAGGCTTCCTACAAAGTGAGTGTAATCCACTGGCAGAGTAACGTTTGTCACATCACCCGTTTCATAAATTTCAGGATTTTCTGAAATGTTTACAGTGCCTTGTATCACAATGTTTGATGAACTGCCGGGTGTACACCAGGCTCCGGAACCTGCAATTTCAATACCTGCACCGAAGTTTCCGTCAAATGAGTTGCCTGATGTTTCTATGTTAGTAATTGTTACATCATTACAGCCGTCGAGCACAAGTCCGTTTCCTTCATTGTCAAATGATTTTATATCGCTTAATACCAAATGATCGGAACAATTGATGCCGAAGCCGGAAGCAAAAGGTGAACCGTTAAACTGTGTGCCGCAGTTCTGAGCCGTAACGTTACTGATTGTAAGATGATGGCTTCCGGGGCTTACCTGGATTCCGTAAGTCTCGGGATTATCAACAGTAATGTTCTTAATAGTTACATTTTCAACTCCACTAACCCATATTCCGTAAGTGACGGATGTTGAAGTTAGCTTGAAGTTACCTCCGTCAAGAGTCAGAGCTTTGTCTATCGTAACTATATCCTCACTGATGTCAGTAAGCAAAAGAATATTGTCTCCTGCCGAAGCTGCATCAATGGCATCCTGAATTGTACAATAATATATTCCGGTCGTTGTATTTTGTACCATACCCTCAACTGTTACATCAAGAGTTGCAGTTTCGGTACAGCCGTTTCCGTCGGTATAGCTTACAGATACGGAGTGACTGGAGCCGGGGGTGTTGTTCCAGGTAACATCAATTGTGTTTGATGTGGAAGTGCCTGTGCCTCCTGTAATTGTCCAGGAATAGTCACTCATTCCGCTGTCCGTTGTATATGTCTGAGTTGTGTTTGCACAGACTGAAGTCAGCCCGGTAAGGGTTGGAACGAGTTCGGGGTGAACCGTCAGAATAAATTTAATAGAATCACCAATAACATCACCGGAAGTTAAGCCGCTTACGCCATCAACTTCATAAAACGGAATAGAGTAAAATGTTATTGTCTGGTCGCTTCCAGTATGGTTTTCAGGAGAAATGGTTGAACCCACATTTTGAGGGTCATTTATTGGAAGTGCAAATGAACTGCTAGGGATATTAGGTAAAGTTGAAATGTATTCCATTTTAACCCAAAGGTTTCCGCAAGCACCTGGATTAGCAGAGTTTGATTGTGCTGCGCCGGTAGAGACCTCCTCACCGGAGCATATAGTCATAGAATAATTGTTTCCTGATGACATTGGTGTAATGTTTCCATCAGGATCGGTTACATCTGCATGTACTTCAGGTGTAGGTTGAACAGTCACCACAAAAGTAACCGGTGCGCCTGTTACATCGCCTGGTGTGATGCTACCGGACGCATCAGCATCATAATAGGGAGTTGATGTAAAAGTAAGTGTTTGATCTGCACTTGTATGATTTTCAGGAGTAATTGTGGTTGATCCCAAATCAGGTCCAACAGGAGCGTTCTGAGTAGAAGAAGGTATATTAGGAAGTGTACTTACAATATCAACTTCAACCCACAACGGTCCGCAAGCTCCCGGATCAACAGATGAAGAAGTGGCATCCCCGGTTGTAACAGCCTCTCCCGAGCAGATAGCAGTTGCATAGTTGTTCCCTGACGACATCGTTACTACTGTTCCGTCCGGGTAAGTTACATCTGCCTGAACAACAGGTGTAGGTTGAACCGTTAAGACAAAAGTAACCGGTGCACCTGTTACATCGCCTGCTGTGAGTGTGCCGGACGCATCAACATCATAATAGGGAGTTGATATAAAGGTGATATTTTTTGCAACCCCATCGTGATTTTCAGGAGTGATTGTGGTTGGGGGAGTTGTTGCTGATACAGGGGCATTCTGTGTAGTTGACGGAGGTAAAGTGGAAATATTTGTAGTTGATACAACCTCAACCCACAACTGTCCGCAAGCTCCCGGATCAAGTGATGAAGAGGTGGCATCCCCGGTTGTAACAGCCTCACCTGAGCAGATAGTCATAGAATAATTGTTTCCTGACGACATTGTTGTAATGTTTCCATCAGGATCGGTTACATCTGCCTGAACAACAGGTGTGGGGTCAACTGTAACAGAGAATGAAGTGGAAGAGGCTGCCGTGCATCCGTTGGAGTTAGTGTAATTTACCGATACATTGCCTGTACCTCCGTTAGCCCAACTGATTGTGATGGAATTATCCGAAGTTCCGCCTCCTGAAATGACAGTTCCGTCTGTTGACCACTGGTAGTTTGTCATTCCGGTTTCTGTTGAATAGGTATGCTGTGTTGTAGCACAAATATGATTATCGCCTGTGATTGTTGGAGTTGGCAAAGCTTTAACATCAACATTTAAAACAGTAGATCCGGATGGCGAACATCCGTGGGCATCAGTATAAGTTGTAAGTGTAACACTCCCTGCTCCTGTTGCAGTCCAGTTAACATCAATTGAATTTGTAGTTGAAGAACCTGAACCATTTGATGATATAACCCAGGTATATCCGCTGCCCCCATTGTCTGCTATCGAATAAGTGGGGGTTGAATTAAGGCAGGGTGCTGTCAATCCCGATATTACCGGTGTTGGATTTGCATAAACGTAATGATCATCATTAACATGCGTACCGGTAGCAGTAGGGTCGGCCGGTGCAGGAGGATAACCTGTAAATCCCCATACTTCATATTTGCCAACAACAGTTTGCCCGGTAAAAGTAAAATTATTACTCGGGGAATATGATTCGTCAACTTTTGTGTATGTGCCGTTAACAACACGATACAATCCAAAAGTAGGACCTGCCTTTGAAGGTTGCACCTTAACATAAAGAGTGCCTCCTTCACAAACATTCGTTCCAGTTGCAACCTGGCCAAGTGAATGATTGCTAAAGGCTAATGTTAAAATTAAAAAAGAAACAAAGAAATGAAATCTTGTCTTTTTTAATAGTTTTCCAATTGAATTGTAATCTTTTTTCATAATATTAATTTTTTAATTAATAAAAGTTTGATTTTGTTTTTTTGATTGTTTTTTATGCACTATTATGTCTTTTTTCCGTAATTGTTGTATTTAGCTCCGACAGCCTGAACGGTTCGCTCACAATTGAGTAATTTGCTGTACTGAAAAGTGTTATCAGGTCTCTGAATTTTTTTTCGGCAAGAACTACTACCTTTATGTGAGGGTAGGTTTCGTTAATGAATTTCAGGATTGTAAAGTCGTTAAGCGTTTTTATTTTTATTACAGCAACATCGAAAAAGAAATTACTCAGCAGAGCAACTGACCTGTCGGCTGAGTCAGAGTGGAAAACCTTTGAATTATCGCTTTCGGTAAATTCTTTAATCTCCTCAAAGGTCTCTTTTTCTCTTGTCTGCAATAAAATATTCATATAAAAATCCTTATAAACTGATTTGATTAATCCGGCTTTTAGGTTCTGTTGTATAGCCAAATGTTATGCCACGCTTGTAATGCATTGATAAACCAATGTTTACAAAAATGCGGTTTTTAACAAAAAGCCCGTTTTCGGGCTTGTCGTTTAATTAGTATAGATTTGAACCGGTTATCAAAGTTTGTAACCCTTTCAGCAATAAGAGTACATCTGTCTTGTGAAAGTGTTTTTGTATTCGGAAAGTGCATTTGCCCGTTTTCGGGCAAATGCCCGAAAACGGGCAACGGGATTACTCTGCAATCAATGTATTAGCTGTTAGATGTAATTGTTTGGGTTAGAGTGTGTAATATTGGGTTCTGAAATATCAGGTTGAGCGAAGTCGAAACCTGATTCTATAGAATTATACATTATATATTATACTTCTCTATTTTTCTGTCGAGGGCCTGACGTGATATATTAAGAAGTCCGGCTGCTTTGGATTTATTATGCTTAGTTTTTTTAAGAATCTTTATAATGTGATTTTTTTCAATTGTTGCCAGGTCAAAAATGTCATCTGATATCCCGGTTTTATTTCCTGAATTGTCCCATAGAAATGAGAAAGAGATAAAACAATCTTCATCCAGCACTTCACTGTCGCTTAGTATTACGGCTCTTTCAATCATATTTTTCAATTCGCGTACATTACCCGGAAAATTATAGGTAGTCAGTTTTTTAAATATTTTAGTGTCGATCCGGTTTATTTTTTTGCCGGCTTTTTTTGCAATTTCTTTAATAAAATGATCAACCAGAAGCGGTACATCTTCCAATCTCTCTCTAAGAGGAGGCACATCAATAGAGAAAATATTCAGACGATGATAAAGGTCTGTCCTGAACCGTTTCTGTTCAACCATTTTGCTCAGGTCGTGATTAGTGGCTGCAATAATTCTTACATCCACATTATACTCTGTGTGAGTGCCAAGTTGCGATATCTTTTTTTCTTCAATCACTCTTAAAAACTTACTCTGAAGTTCATATTTAAGGTCTCCGATTTCATCAAGGAAAAGAGTACCCTTATGGGCTGCTGCAAAAAGTCCTGTTTGGTCTTCTTTTGCATCGGTGTAAGAACCTTTTTTATGACCAAAAAATTCGTTTTCAAACAGCTCTTCAGGTATAGAGGAACTGTTAACGGCAATAAACCTGTTGTTTTTACGGCTACTCATATTGTGAATGGCTTTTGCAACAAGTTCTTTTCCCGTACCGCTTTCACCCGTAATAAGAACAGTAGCATCATCCGTTCTGGCCACTTTTGATATTAAATTTATAATATTTTTAATTTCCTTACTTTTACCTATTATCCTGGTTTCACTATCATTTAAATTAATTGTACTGTTTATTTCTTTACTTACTCTAAGGTATTTGGAGACCCGGCTGACAGCTTTTTCAATTTCCGACAATTTAAACGGTTTGTTAAAAAAATCGGATGCGCCGAGACGCAGGGCTTTTATGGCATCATCCATTTCACCAAACCCTGTCATCATAATTGTTTCCGTATCAGGGAATTTTTGTTTTATCCGTTGCAAAACATCCAGCCCGTTCATTTCGGGAAGCCTGATGTCGAGAATTGCAATGTCAATTTTGTTATTACTCATTATTTTGAAGGCTTCGGATGGTAAGCCGGCAGTATGGATTCTGTATACTCTTTCTTCGAGATACTCTTTCAGTTCATCTCTGAAGCCCACTTCATCATCGAGGATCAAAATACTTTGTTTTTCCATTTTTCAGATTTCTTTGTTATGAATAATCACTCATTAATATTTTGGAAGTTCTATTGTAAATCGTGCAAATTTGCTTTGTTCACTTTCTACAAAGATATTACCTTTCATATCCTTTATTATCCCGAAAACAATTGATAAGCCAAGGCCTGTACCCACTCCTTCGGGTTTAGTTGTGAAAAAGGGATCAAATATTCTGTTAATATTCTCTTTTGGTATTCCCAAGCCGTTATCTTCCACAATTAGTATAACTTTATCTTTTTTATTAAAAGATTTAATTGTGATCTTTTTTTGATAATTAACTTCAATTAGCTCGGCTTCTTTTTCATCAACCGAATGTTTTGCATTCGATAACAGATTTAAGATTACCTGTTCAAATGCATTTGTATCACCAATAGCTAATTCTGTATTATCGTTAAGTAGAAGTTGTATGTCAATATTATGATTTAGATACTGTGTGCCAATCAGGTTAAGGCATCTTTTAACAGCCCTGTTGATATCTAATTCTCCGATAGTTGAGGTGTCAGAGTCTCTTGAAAAAGTACGGATATGGTCAATAATTTTTCTAATTCTGAAGATATTCTCAAAAATAAAATTAATTTTTTCGTTTCTGTATTTTTCAGTAGCAATCCCTTTGTTAAATTTTACCTGTAGGTTTTCAAGAGCCAGTGCCATAATCCCGAGAGGCTGATTTATTTCGTGTGCTATACCGGCAGCAAGTTCTCCGAGAGATTCGAGTTTTGATTTTTGCATTATTATACTTTGCTGTCTTGTTTTTTCATATACGGCATTTGTTATTTTTTTCTCCAGATTTTTGTTTATACTTCTTATTTGATCTGTACTTTCCTGCAGCTCTTTTGATTGTATTTCGACTTTTTCTTCAAGCCTTTTTCTAATAGCTTTAAGTTCTTCCTGGGATTTTAAAAAAATCATCATATTTGCAATTCTCGTAGCCAGCAGTTCAATAGCATTTCTGTCTGATTGGCTCATATTGCCATATTTCTTTGAGGCAATATTAATACAGCCTATAACGCTTTCTCTATAAATCATTGGTACGACAGCAAGTGACTTGATACCCTCTTTTCTTCTGATATCGTCCATAGCAAGGTTATAATCATTTTCATAATTTCCGAAAATGGATTTTTTGTCAAATATTTGTTTTGCATATGGAGAATTTTTGCCGATTAATTTGATATGATTGGCAAATTCAGGGCTTAAACCAGTGTAAGAATGCAGTAAAAGTTCTTTATCGTTAGTAGCAAAATAGATTCCCATACTGTCAGCACAATCTAAATCCAAAACACTGTTCATAATACTGTCTATTGTCTCCTGTGCACCTTTTCCAATGGCAATTAACTGCTCAAAGCCGTGTTGTATCTTATGAAGGCGTTCATTCTTTTTTATTTCCGTTAAGTCAACAATAAGACCTAATAACCCTGGTTTTTCTTTATTTTCTGAATTTATCGGAACTTTATAAACTATTACATTCTTCGGTGGTGAATCAATTTGTGGAATTCTTGTCTCAACTATTGTTGATTGCCCGGTTTCTATTGTTTTAATATCTTGTTTATGGATCTTTTTTGCAATTTGTTCAGGAAGTATTTCAAAAACAGTTTTATTTAGCAGATTTTTTTTATCAATGTTAAAAAACAATTCAAAAGCCCGGTTGCAATTTATAAATTCTTCTTTCGCGTTTTTATAAAAGATTGGATTAGGAATTGTTTCAAGTAGTTTACTTAGCAACTCATTACTTTTGTGCAATTTTTTTAGTGTGTCAATCCTTGTTAGTTCATTTGATACTCTTTTTGAAATAAAACTAATATACTTACCGGCAAGAGACTTTATATTGTTTTTCGAAAGAGCTTCCTGGCTTTTAAAGAAAACCGATATCTCAATAATATTATCTTTTTCATCTGATGCCTGTGATGTTATTTTATAGGCTGAAGAAACGAAATTGCCGGAAGTATATTCCCTGTTTTTATATTCTATGATGACACTGGTGTTTTCCGGAATTAAAAATGCTGTTGGTAATATTTCAGCCAGAAACTGCAAAAATGTGTGTTTTTCGGTTATTTGATCGAACCCTTCCGTAATATTGTATAGAGCATCAATCTGCTTTTCTTTGATTTCTGCCTCAGTCCTTTTAAAATATATTTCATTTTCTTTTTGCATATAACGGTTATATTGGGCTTCTTAAGGTATGAGCAAAATTAGAAATGTTTTTTTAATTACCAAAAAAAAGGTGTTTAATAAAAAATATTTTTACTATCTTCGTAAACGAGAAAATTTTGCTTTGTCTGTTATGTCAACTGTTGCTAATAAAGAATATAAGTTGTTTGATGACCCGTTGCAGTTTTATAATGCAATGCTGACCGATATTCACAAGGCAAAGAAATATATCTATCTTGAAACATTCAGGTTCAATAACGATTCGATAGGTATTAAATTCAGGGATGCTCTTACAAAGAAGAGTCAGGAGGGGGTTGAGATAAAACTGTTGCTCGATTCGTGGGGGACATCTTTACCGTCCCATTTTTTTAGTGACCTCGTTAGGAATGGCGGTGAATACAGATTTTTTCAGAAGATAAGATTTTTCTGGGATTTCTTCACAAAGAACCACCGCAGGAATCACAGAAAACTTTTGATTATTGATGATGAGATTACCTATGTCGGATCTGCGAATATTACCGGTTATTCGTTAAACTGGCGGGAATCTGTCCTCAGGATGAGGTCGGACATTGCTGCAAAATTCAAAAAAGCGTTTCTTGAACAATATGAAATTTACAACAAGTATGTTTTCGAGAAACTTGTTAATATTCGCAAAATTGATAGTGAGGATTGTGAAGTTATAAGGGATTTTCCGTCATTAACAAAGCAAAGAATCAGGAAAAAATATCTTCAGTTGATTAAATCGGCGGAGAAGGAGATTGTTATTGAGACCCCGTACTTCTTACCCGGATATATATTGCGGAATGCATTGACGGATGCTGTTAACCGCGGGGTTTCGGTTAAGATTATCATACCTAAGCATTCCGACGTCAGACTGATTGATGTCTTACGTAACAGATATTTGGGATTATTAAGCAAGAACGGAGTAAATATTTTGTTTTATACTTCTAATAATCTGCACGCCAAATTAATAATGATTGATGAAAAACAATGTTCGGTAGGTTCGGCAAATTTTGATTACAGAAGTTTCCGATACCAGCACGAGATAGTTCTTGTTTTTACAGATAAGAGTGTCGTAAGCCAGGTAAGCAGGCATATAAGGGCAACACTTCTGAATTGTGTGAGTTTTGATTACGAAAGCTGGTCGCACAGGTCGCCTGTACAAAAATTCTTTGAATGGATATTACTTCCTCTCCGTCATTTGCTTTAGCATATTGTACATTTCCGGAAGTTTTTTTATCATAACCATCTCTCTCCATTTTTTGCCGGCAGGTTCGGCGGGCGCTCCAAAATAGGTTATTCCTCCTTCAAGGTCTTTATCAACCGCTGATATTGCCAGAACAACCGCCCCTTTACCAACTGTAACCTCTTTATTAATAACAACCTGTCCCCAAAGAATTACATCATCCTCTATACGGCTGACACCTGCTACAAGAACGGCTGACGCAAACAGGCAACGCTTTCCGATATATGTATCGTGCCCTATCTGAATATGATTGTCAAATTTTGTGTATTCATCAATAATAGTATCACCCGAAACCCCTTTATCTATTGTGCATAGTGCGCCAATTTCGACATTATCTTTGATTATAACCCTTCCGCAGGATTCGAATTTTAAAGTTTTCTCTTTACGTTTCTGAAAATAGAAGGCATCGGCTCCGATAACAGTACCCGAATGAATAATCACGTTATCGCCGATAACCGTATGGTCGTAAATACTGACATTTGCATGTATCAGGCAGTTTTTCCCAATCTTCACATTATTTCCGATAAATGCACCCGGTTGAATTACGGTGCCTTCTCCAATCTCAGCGCTGTCGCTAACGGTTTTTGAAGCCGGTTCAAAAGGTCTGAATTTTTTAACCAGTTTCATATAATCGCTGAAAGGATCATCCGAGAAAAGCAGGGCTTTTCCTTCCGGTCTTTCCACCTCCTTATTAATCAGAATTGTTGTAGCTTTAGAATTAAGAGCCTTGTCGTAATATTTCGGGTGATCAACAAATGTCAGATCGCCGGGTTCTACCATATGAATCTCGTTAAGCCCGCTGACAAGGAAACCGGGGTCGCCGTCAAATCCGGCATTTATTATTCCGGCTATTTCGGAAAGTGTTATTACTTTCGGGAATTTCATATCTTTATTTTACCCTTTCCGAGTAAGAGCCGTCGCGTGTATCAACTTTAATTTTTTCACCTTCATTTACAAAAAGAGGTACTTTAACTACTGCACCGGTCTCGACAGTTGCATCCTTAAAAGTGTTGGTTGCAGTATTGCCTTTTTCACCCGGTTCGGTATATGTAATTTCCAGTTCAACATAAGCCGGCAGGTCGCAAGATAATGGTGTTTCGGTATCGGCATGGAACAAGATTTCAACTTCCTGACCATCTTTCAGAAACTGGGGAGCAGAAATAATATCTTCCGGAATTGTTGTCTCTTCCCAGGTCTCGGTGTTTAAAAAGTGGTATCCGAAATCATCTTTATACGAAAACTGGAATGAGCGGCGCTCGACCCTTGCGGTTTCGATTTTTACACCTGCTGTGAAAGTATGGGAAATAACCTTTCCCGTTTTCAGACTTTTGAGTTTTGTTCTGACAAATGCAGGACCTTTACCCGGTTTGACGTGCTGAAATTCGACAATAGTCATCAGGTCATTATTCATTACTATTGTTAATCCGTTTTTAAAATCAGATGTTGATGCCATAATAATTCTGTTTTAATTCAATACTTATCTTTATCTAAATTCTTACAATTTACAATTATCCGTTTCCCTGTACCTTACCGTAACCTTTCATAACTCCCCTTGTTGATTTGGCAATAAATTCAAGTATATCGTCTCTTTCCTTGCTTGAAGGCCAGCTTGCTTCAATATATCTGACTGCCTGTGTTACATTCTTGCCTTTAACGTAAAGTACACGGTAAATATCCTGAATTTCATTAATTTTTTCGTTGGAGAAACCTCTTCTTCTCAGTCCTATTGAGTTTATTCCCGCATATGATAGCGGTTCGCGTGCGGCTTTTGTAAAGGGAGGAACATCTTTTCTTACAAGCGAACCACCTGAAATAATAACGTGGGCGCCAATCTTAACAAACTGATGAACGGCAGATAATCCTCCGACAATGGCAGCATAACCTATTTCAATATGTCCGGCGAGATTTACGGCATTAGCGAGAATAACATTGTCTGCCAAAATGCAATCGTGTGCAATGTGGACATATGCCATTAACAGGCAGTTTTTCCCGATTACCGTTTTCCAGCTGGCTTTTGTACCCCTGTTTATTGTTACAAACTCCCTGATAATTGTGTTGTCTCCAATCTCAACAGTTGTATCCTCTCCTTCATATTTCAAATCCTGGGGAATGGCACCTATAACAGCTCCCGGAAATATTTTACAGTTGTTACCTATACGCACACCTTCCATAATAGTAACATTTGAACCTATCCAGGTACCTTCGCCAATCTCAACATTCCGCTCAATATTAACGAAAGGTTCGATGACGGCATTTTTGGCTACTTTCGCCTGTGGATGAACGTATGCAAGTGGTTGATTCATTGTTTTTTGTATGGTTTATTTATCATTATTGTTTTTAACAATCTGAGCAAGAAGTTCGCCTTCCATAACAACCGTATCGCCGACATAGGCTTTACCGAGCATATGGCAAAGTCCGCGGCGTATCGGTGATACCAGTTCGCAAACAAACACCAGTGTGTCACCGGGAACAACTTTTTTTCTGAATTTAACATTGGTTATTTTAAGAAAGTAAGTTGAATAATTTTCCGGATCTTCGAGAGTATTTAAAATAAAAACCCCTCCTGTCTGAGCCATAGCTTCAATTTGCAGAACACCGGGCATTACAGGTTCGTTGGGAAAATGACCTACAAAGAAATGTTCGTTCATCGTTACATTTTTTACTCCTGTAACCCTTGTCTCATCAATATCCATTATCTTGTCAATCAGGAGGAATGGGGGTCTGTGCGGTAACAATTTCTTAATCCCGTTAATATCGTATAGTGGGGTTTTGTTTAAATCGAAAGGCGGTTTAAATCTGTTCATTTTCTTGTCTTCAATGTGTTTTTTAATTATTTTAGCAAATTCAACGTTTGTTTTGTGGCCGGGCTTGCGTGCAATGACATGCCCTTTTATTGGTGTACCTATCAGCGAAAGATCGCCAATAAGATCGAGTAATTTGTGTCTGGCAGGTTCATTTTCAAAATAAAGCTCCACATTATTAAGAATTCCCTTTTTGAGAACTTTAACAGAGGGCTTGTTAAAGAGTGCTGCAAGTTCGTCAAGTTCCTTCTGTGAGATTACTTTATTGACGAATACGATAGCATTACTCAGATCGCCACCCTTGATAAGATTGTTTTGCAGAAGATATTCGAGTTCATGAAGAAACACAAAAGTACGGCAATTGGCAATCTCCGTGTTAAAGTCCTTAATAGAGTCCAAAGAGGCATTTTGAGTGGAAAGAACTTCGGTGTTAAAGTCTATCATTACGGAAAGTTTGAATTCCTTATCGGGAATAATCATCATTTCCACCTCTTTGTCTTTATCGGTAAAAGTTATAACTTCGTCAATCTCAAATACTTCTCTTTCGGCTTCCTGTTCAACAACTCCCGCTTTAAGCAGTGCTTCGGTGTAATATCGTGAACTGCCGTCAAGGATTGGAGTTTCGCTGTTATCAATTTCAATAAGAGCATTATCAATTCCCATACCGACAAGGGCAGCCATAACGTGTTCAATAGTGTTAACAGAACTGCCGTTATCACCTATTGTTGTTCCTCTGTTGGTGTCGGTAACCGAATCGCAATCTGCATTAATCACAGGTTGTCCTTCAATATCAACCCTTTTAAATTTTATTCCAAAATTTTCGGGTGCGGGATGAAATGTCAGATTAACATTCATTCCCGTATGAAGGCCTGTTCCCGAAACTTTTGCAACGGTTGCTAATGTTTGTTGTTTATTTCCCATAATCAGCCGGCAAAGATAGTTATATTATGAAAACTACATAATATAATGCTCGAAAAACTATTAACAGGATTGATAAATGCTTTGTTAAAAACTAACCGGTGTTGTTTACAATACTTATTTTTTTACTTTTTTTTCCAGTTCATTCACTCTCTCCCAAAGAGCCGGAAGGTTTCTGAAGACAGCATATGATTTATTGTATTTCAGATAATCGTAGGCGGGAGAGCCTTGAACGACATTTCCTTTTCTGAAATTTTTTGAAACTCCCGATTGAGCGGCTATTTTTACTTCGTCTCCAATGTTAAGATGACCTATGATGCCAACCTGACCGCCTATCATCATATTTTTACCGAGTTTTGTGGATCCGGAAATCCCTGTTTGAGCGGCAATGACAGTATTTTCTCCTATTTCAACATTATGTGCTACCTGTACAAGGTTGTCAATCTTAACACCTTTCCTGATAATGGTTGAGCCGAGAGTTGCCCTGTCAATGGTTGTGTTTGAACCTATCTCTACATTGTCCTCAATAATCACATTCCCTATCTGAGCAATCTTCATATAGTTGCTGTCCGATTGAGGTGCAAAACCGAATCCGTCACTTCCAATGACTGCTCCCGAATGGATTGTGCAGTTATTGCCGATTACTGTGTCGGAATATGTTTTGGCACCGGCGAAAATGGTTGTATTGTCTCCAATTGTTGTGTTGTCGCCGATTATTGCGTGCGGGTAAATTTTGGAATTGTTACCGATAGTAACATTATCTCCAATCACTGCAAATTCTCCGACATAAACATCTTTCCCAAGTACTGCAGATTCCGAAATATGTGCCTTTTCGGAAATTCCTGTTTTGTTTAGTTTAATCTGATTATAGGCATCAAGCAATTTTGCAAATGCCTGATACGCATCTTCAACACGAATAAGTGTGGTGCTTATCTCTTTTTCAGGCACAAAATCATTATTAACAATAACGATTGATGCTTTTGTAGTATAAATGTAGTTTGTATATTTCGGGTTTGCCAGGAAGCTTAATGTCGCCTGTTTGCCCTCTTCAATTTTTGAAAGATTATTGACCTTGACATCGGGATTGCCTTCAACTGTTCCGTTCAGTATTTCAGCTATCTGCTTTGCTGTGAATTCCATTGATTAAATTAATTTGTGATGCTGCAAAAATAGATAAAATTGTTGGAATCCGGTTTGTAATTAACAATATTCATATTTTAAATATCCTTCGGGTAGCAGATAAAATGCTTTGTTACAGCCTCTGAGAGTACCGATATATTCAACTGGTCCGAAGCTTCGACTATATCCATTACTTTACCCGACTTATAAAGAATATTTATTTTATCGGCTTTGATGTT
Source organism: uncultured Bacteroidales bacterium (assembly GCA_964408535.1). Lineage (GTDB taxonomy): Bacteria > Bacteroidota > Bacteroidia > Bacteroidales > JAADJA01 > JAADJA01. Next base: position 18,593 of record CAYOZZ010000101.1, read on the forward strand.
GTAAGCATAGTTCGAGGTCGTATTACTGTAAAAAAAGTATTCCATATCTTTTTCCGGAATATGATATTTCTCCGATATCCTGTTTTTTATCTCCTCAATATAGAAATACTCAAACGGCTCGGGTTGTATTTCGCATCTGAAGAGTCTTCTGTTTACAAGCCTTTTGCTCAGCTCCGACAGGATGAAATCATCATGACCTGCCCATACCTTTAAAGAGGCAAATATGTCGAAATCATCAATTTTTGTGTATCTTTCAAGAATTTCGGTGTCTGATTCCATATCGGATTTGTCAATGCCGTTTTCAAGAAAAAAGCGGAGTGGGGGAGTGGCGAACAATTTTTCACCGTTACGTGCGAGATACTCGGCTCTCTGCAATAGTTTTATAAGCATATTTTCGGCAGCAAGGACGGTTTTGTGAAGATATACCTGCCAGTACATCAGTCGGCGTGCGACTATGAATTTTTCAATTGAATAGATTCCCTTTGCTTCGGCAACTATATGGTCGTCAGCCACATTCAGCATTTTGATAATTCTTTCGGTACCAATCACACCTTCGGAAACACCGGTGAAAAAACTGTCGCGTGTCAGGTAGTCAAGTCTGTCAATATCAAGCTGACTGGCAACAAGCTGCGACAGAAACTGCTTTTTATATTTATGTCTGAAAATATCAATTCCCAGTGATAATTTGCCGTTGAAAATATCATTTAGCCTGTTCATAATAATCAGAGAGATATCCTCATGCATAATACCTGTAACAATTGATTTTTCGAGTGCGTGCGAAAAAGGAGCGTGTCCCACATCGTGGAGCAAAATGGCAATTAGTGCACCCTGCCGCTCTTCGGGTGTGAGGTGTATTCCTTTGGCAGTCAATACGGAGAGAGCCTCACTCATCAGGTGCATCGCTCCGAGCGAATGGTGGAAACGGGTGTGCAAGGCTCCCGGATAGACGAGATGTGTAAGCCCGAGCTGTTTTATGCGGCGAAGCCGTTGAAAATAGGGATGTTCAATTATGTCGAGGATGAGTTCATCCGGAATGTTGATGAATCCGTAAACAGGATCATTAAAAATTTTCCGCTTATTTGTTTTTTCTCTCCTCACCGAAATAGTTTTGCACAAAAATAATATTCCTGACGGAACTGATGGTGTACTCAAGTGAATATTTTTTGTGGAGGCAGTGATTTGCAAATTCCTCGCGCCCCTCATTCCCCTGAAGGGGAGGAGCCTGTGCACAATATATCGAAAATCCACGTTTGCAGCAGCATAAGTCTGAGGATTAGTCATCTGTTGATTATTCAAAAACTTAACCCTGACCCGATTAAAAAATTGTTCTTACCTTTGAACAATAAATATTAACTTTATACATTATTAAGTTACGGTTATAAACCTGTTTTACATTTAAAAATTAAAAGAGTATGGAGAACGCAAAAATTTTATGGGTTGATGATGAGATTGATCTTTTAAAACCGCATATTTTATTCCTTGAGCAAAAGGGTTATGATGTTACAACAACAAATAACGGTACTGACGCTATAGATTTGGTTCGCAGTCATCCGTTCGATATAGTTTTTCTTGATGAGCAGATGCCCGGACTCTCCGGTATTGAGACGCTTGAACAGATGAAGGTTGATTATCCTAATCTGCCTATTGTGATGATTACAAAGAGTGAAGAAGAGACAATAATGGAGGAGGCAATCGGTTCAAATATAGCCGATTACCTGATAAAACCGGTAAATCCCAAGCAGATTCTGTTAAGTCTGAAGAAAAATCTTGAGAATAAAAAGCTGATGAGCGAGAAAACAACATCGCAGTATCAACAGGCATTCAGCAGACTGGGAATGGAAATTTCCGGTGGTCTTGACCATATTGAATGGGTGAATATTTACAAACGTCTTGTCAGATGGGAACTCGAACTTGGCAAATCGTCAGACGAAAGTATAAAAGAGATTCTGACAATGCAGAAGTCGGAGGCAAGTCAGGTGTTTTCAAAGTTTATTGAGAAAAATTATATCAGCTGGGTCAATGCGATGACCGATAACAGGCCTGTCCTTTCGCATACCCTTCTGAAAGAAAAATTGTTTCCGATGTTGCAGCCCGGACGTAAGGTTTTTATGTTGCTGATTGATAACCTTCGTTATGACCAGTGGAAGACAATACAGCCGATAATTGAAGAATTTTACAGGGTGGTGTCGGATAATATTTATTACAGCATTCTGCCGACAACAACTCAGTACGCAAGAAATTCGTTGTTTTCAGGGCTGATGCCTGTTGAGATTCAAAAGAAATATCCGCAATACTGGATCGGAGAGGATGAAGACGGAACCAAGAATCAGTTTGAAGAGCAGTTGCTTACCGAGTATTTGAAAAGATATGGCAAAAATATTAAGCTCAGTTACAACAAAGTTCTTAACCTGAATGTGGGACGGAAGCTCGTGGACAATCTCAGCAATCTTATGAATAATGACCTTAATGTTATTGTTTACAATTTTGTGGATATGTTGTCGCATGCGCGTACCGAGATGGAGATTATACGGGAGCTTGCCGACGACGAAGCTGCTTACCGTTCGTTGACACTTTCGTGGTTTGAGCATTCTCCTTTACGTGATATTATTGAGTATGCCGCAGGTCAGAAAGCCGATCTTTTCATAACAACCGACCACGGTTCCGTGAAAGTGTCAAATCCCGTCAGGGTTCTCGGCGATAAAAATACGAATACAAACCTTAGGTATAAAACAGGTAAGGCACTTAAATATAATAAGAAAGAGGTGTTTGAAGTCAGAAATCCGAATGATATATTTCTGCCTAAAATAAATGTCAGTTCATCATATATCTTTTGTAAAAAGGATGACTTCTTCGCCTATCCCAACAACTTCAACTACTATGTGAAT
>CAYOZZ010000102.1:0-1679 GCA_964408535.1 uncultured Bacteroidales bacterium
AAATAATTGCTTTACCTAGTAAGAAAAAAGTTGTTTCGTCAGAATCGATAAGTTCCGGTGAATTGGATCTGAACGCTCGGGAATTGACTGTTTTACGTTTTTGCTATGTTTACGGTACTTTGACAATGAACAATGCCGCCGATATTTTGAATATAGGTACACATATTTTTGACCAAATAAACTTTGAAAACGGTTCAACCGGCAATATCAACGAAGGAAATATTTATATTAACAATGGGTGGTTGATTACCAGTGAAGGTTGCTCCTTTAATGCCTCAACTTCAAGTACTATTCATTTTACAGGTCCTTCCGATTTCAATGGTTTGGTAAACTATGAACCAAGTGTTACTTATGGAAATATTGTTATTAATAAAACAGGAGGTCATTTCATTTTGCCGTGGAATTCGACCCAACCGCATGTTGTTAACGGTACATTTACCATTAACCCGAATAATGTTGTAGGTCTACAAAATCAGACATTGATTCTGCATGGAAACCTTATTGAAGACGCCACATCGGAAATAATTGCTTTACCTAGTAAGAAAAAAGTTGTTTCGTCAGAATCGATAAGTTCCGGTACATCAACCGGAAACAAATCCAAAGCGGCATATATTGAAATTGACAACGATTTCACACTTAACGGACATCTTGATGTTTCGGACGGAGAGGTGGTTTGTCATGGAATATTCGGTACGGCAGAGGGTTCCACAATTGATATTGATGGCGGCAGCCTTATTGCCGATAAACCGTATTACTCAAAAGCCTGGCAGTATCTGAGAGGCACTTTGAATATGACAGACGGTCTATTTGAGATAACTTACAACAGTCTTAGTTTTCCCTCCACTTCCGTAAATAATATTTCAGGAGGGACATTAAGATGTGGTACTGCATTTTTTGCCGCCGGCGGAGTTTTCAATCCTACGGGTGGGACAATGGAATTTACAGGAAAGCAACCCAATCAGCTTTTACATTTATACCCCGGAAATTCATTTTATAATCTGACAATTAACTCTGATAATAATGATAACACTATAATGTATGTTGATTATGACATAAAAGTTATAAATGATTTATTGATAAATTCAGGTCATTTGGAATGCGGAAACAATATTAATGATAATTATACATTTTTCATCGGAGGAAACTGGACCGACCTGTCAGGTGGATTTATTCCACACCATGGTACGGTCGTTTTCGACGGTGCCAATCCTTCGGAAATTACAACAGACGAAACCTTCTACAACCTTATAGCGGATAAGTCTTTAAATATGGTGAATGGATTGAGTATCAATAATGGCAGTACTATCAATGTTTTAAATGATTTGGAGATTAGCGACGGTACATTGGAAATGAATCCTGTTTCGACTCTGGATGTTGACGGCAACATTCACATCGCCTCAGACGCAGGGCTGAATGCGAATAACGACTTGTATTTGAATATTTTTGCAGGTGGTGATTTTACCGACGATAATGTAACTACGAGTTCAACACAGGGATACTTCCCGGGCACAGAAACCATTACATTTGACGGAACAAACAACCAAATAATCACAACATCGGCTACGGAGGAACATTTCGGGAATCTTGTTATCGACAAAGCTTCGGGCGAATTCAAACCGAATGATAATATTTATGTTGTTCATGATTTCACCTTGCAAAACGGAGACTGGGCAGATAAC
>CAYOZZ010000103.1:0-7964 GCA_964408535.1 uncultured Bacteroidales bacterium
GTCATTCGTCATCGTAAATCATAATTCCGCCGCGCCCCTCAATCCCCTGAAGGGGAAGAGCCTTCGCGCACAGTCGTAAATCGTAAATCGCTAAGGCTTAGTCAACAGATGACTTGCATACGCACCGGCTAAGGCTTAGTCATCAGTTGACCAAATCGCGCCCCTCGGTCCCCTGAAGGGGATGGGCCGGCGCACACTTTCGTAAATCGTCAATCGTCATTCGTCATCGTAAATCATAATTCCGCCGCGCCCCTCAATCCCCTGAAGGGGAAGAGCCTTCGCGCACAGTCGTAATTCGTAAATCGTAAATCGTCCATCGTCCATCGAAAATCCTCCATCAAGCAACCTTGTTCACCGGAAATTTATTGAGGGTAGAGTAAATCACAACATTCCCATTTCCATAATTACCTTGATAATCCAATAAATCAGCCATATCCCGGAAAAGCCGAACAGACTGATTTTTAGCAGGGGAGAGGGAATGGAAATTTGAATCCTGTTTCCGGTAGCTGCCTCATAACCAAACCTGAGGGCGAGCAGTATAAAAAACAAATAGATAACCGGTCCGAGAAGATGAAAAGAAAATGCATCTCCGATATGAAGATGTGAAACTGAAAAGAAAGAGCGTGTCAGTCCGCAACTCGGACAACTGTATCCTGTCATCTCTTTGAACCCGCATCTGTTGAGGTTATACTTTAACGGGTTCAGAAAAAAAGACGCAATGAACAATGCAAATAGAATTAATGAGATGGTGCCCCTGATAATTCTGCCGTCTGTGTTTATCTGCATTTTAATATCAAATAGTTATACTTTCCAAATTCCCGGTAGAAGGTCAGGTTGAGCGAAGTCGAAACCTGACTATGGGCCGGACTGAAAAAATAGTTATCAAAATCTATTGTAAAGCGGTATCTTCCTCCCCAAAAGTTTCTTCTTCTGGAAAAAGCTTGTAGTCATCGCCGAATTGCTCAAGGAATTCCACACTCAGTGCCCTGAAAGTATAATAAACCGGCAGCAACAATACGGTTCCAATGTATGGTATTGCGAGGAGCAGAAATCCGATACAGCAGGTAGCAAGTCCTAAAACCACAATGACTGCTATTGTGACTAACCAGAGAAACAGGATAAATATACCGTACAGCAGAAACTGAAACAGGTTGCTTTTTAATGTCGGCAGGAAGAAATTCCAGGCCTGGGTGGTTGTCAGACGGTGTTTGTACATTACCGGAACAATGAAATCTTTGAGGAAAAGTGATATGTATGCAGTTATTATTGAAATAATACCGAAAATAATAACCAATGATATGAATGCCACAATTTTATCACTAAATGTAGTATTTCCGAAATATGTATTTTTTGCAAAAATAAACCCATAGACAACTATTGTTATTGCCAGGAAAAACACAATTATCCCAAATACAATTCGCCATAAAAAGAGCGAATCGCCCTCTTTTTTGTACTCATTCCATGGTTTTTTAACTTCGCTGTTATTATTTACAACATTGTGAAGAAACATAAAATGTCCGCGTGAACTTAGCCAGGTAAACAAAATGATTATTGTAAAAACAAAAATGATACCCGTAATGACAAGCCAAAACCAGAACTGGTGGGTTGACAGCCAGTCATAAGCTGTATCAGGGAAGTTGAAAACCTCACTAAAGTCGAAGTGACCCATGTTATATTTTTCCCTGAATGAGTTGCTGCCGCTGCCTGTGGAGCCGCCACTCATCAGATTTGCAAGAAATGCCGTAAATCCCACGGCAAACCATTTATCAATATTAAAAGGTTTTGAAAAAAGGGATTGTTTCATCCTTTCCCAGCCTTTTAAAAATGCATCAAAATATTTTATTTCCATTGAGATTGAATTATTTGGGTTAATGAAAAATGAAATTACACAATTATTCAATAATATGACGCAGGAAAAATTACGGGGTTACACACGTTTTGAAAAAGAATCACTAAAAAATATTTTGTAAAAAATCAGCAAACAATGACGGTTTAAGAGCAATAGTGAACAGCAGACCATAAATGGAACCCGTGAAATGTGCATTATGGCCTATATTATCAATTGCCTTTTTCGACATATAGGCTGAATAGATCAGATAAAGAATACCAAAGATAGGTGCCGGAATACCTATGGGAATAAAAAACAGGAAAATCCTGCCTTGCGGATAAAGAATAATGCTTGAAAACACAACAGCGGCCACTGCACCTGATGCTCCCACGGCATTATAGTAACTGTCGTTTTTGTGTTTTCCGTAATCATAAAGAGTTGAGAAGGCAATTCCTCCGATATAGAGCAGAGCATAATATAGATATGCCTTAAACCCGAAATGCAGATTCATAATTATCTCAACAATCTCGCCAAAGGAATAGAGTACAAACATATTGATTAGCAGGTGCATCCAGTCGGCATGAATTAGACCGTATGTGAGAAATCTGTACCACTCTTTATGCTTGTTTATGGCATAAGCATTAAACTTCAGTTTGTCGAAAATATCTCTGCGCTGAAAAGCATATATCGAAACCAAAACCGTTATGGCTATGAAAAAATAGGTCATATAATTTTTTTTGCAAAGATAGAAATTTATGTTTTGGTGATAGTATGATAGTTTTTTGAAAATAGGAATATGCTTTTGAGAAGATTCGGTTTTATAGTCATTTAATAACTTACATTTGGAAAAAAATAAAAATATTTGTAAAAAAAATTGTTTCCTGTTTAGGAAACTTGTATTTTTGTGGAATTTGAAACTTGTTACTGATGAAAAACAGATTTGAAGTTGAATTTTTACAGGAAGTTATTGACTTCTTTGAGCAGGTTGAGGAGAAAGCACGTGATAAAATTATTTTTAATATTCATAAGGTAGGAGAGTTAATGATGAACATTTATTTAAAAAGATATCTGATGAAATTTGGGAATTCAGAACCCTTTATAACAGAAAGCAATATAGACTATTTGCTTTTTGGTATAAAACAAGCAATGTGAAAACTTTAGTTGTAGCAACACATGGAATAATTAAAAAGACTCAAAAAGTTCCAAAGAAAGAAATTGAGAAGGCAATACAATTAAGAAAAAGGTATTATGAAGCAATTAAAAACAAATAATATGAAAACATATTCATTAGACGAAGTTACAGATAAGTATATCGGAACAAAAGGAACGGAAAAGAGAGAGAAGTTTGAACAGGAATTAAAATTGGAACTTCTTGGAGAGGCAATTAAAAAAGTTAGAAAAGAAAGAAATCTGACACAGGAAGAATTAGGGGAGATTGTAGGTGTCAAAAAAGCCCAGATTTCAAAAATTGAAAATAGTTTTACAAATGCAAGATTTGAAACTGTTTTGAAAGTGTTCAAAGCTTTAAACGTAAAAGTGCAATTCAACCTTGAGCCATTAAATGAAAATATTGAATTAGCTTAATAATTTTGGTATTCCCTGCAAAGAATAACTTAAAGGTGAATAGCACCATTAATTTCCTGTTGTCAGTAGTACTTACATCACCTTCCTATTCCCTCAAAGCACTTGCCGTAACCTCTTCCTTATCAGTCTCAGAGGATGTTTCGATAGCATCGTAAATAATCTGCTGGATTTTTGTGCGGGTGTCCATTTTTATGAGCTTCATATTCTTTGCCGTGGGGTTTATCCTGTTCGACAGAAAAATATAAACGAGATTATATTCAGGGTCAGCCCAGACATAAGTTCCTGTGAAACCGGAATGTCCGAAACTTTGAAGTGTTGCGCTTTCGCAGGTCGGACCTTTGTCGCGGTCATCCGGCAGAGGCTTGTCGAAACCGATTCCCCGCCGGTTTTCATTCAAAGGAAACTGTTGCTTTGTGAATTGCTCAACCGTTTCGGGCCTGATGTATTGCCTGCCGCCGTAATATCCTTTCTGCAAAAGCATCTGCATCAGCTTGGCCATATCATTTGCATTTGCAAACAATCCTGCATGTCCCGAAACACCTCCGAGCATAGCAGCACCCGGGTCGTGTACATATCCGTGAATTAACTGATGTCTGAAATAGTTGTCATTCTCCGTTGGCACAATATCTTTCAGGGCAAAATGTTTGCGCGGATTAAAGCAGGCGGATGTCATTCCCATCGGTTTGTAGAAACTCTCATTTGCATATCTGTCTAACGGCTCATTTGTCGAATTTTCAATAATCTCTTTGAGAAAATAGAATCCAAGGTCACTATATTTGTATTTTTTCGATTTTCTAAGCTTTGATGTTACTATTGAGTCATAAAGAGTGTACTTGTAATCATCCCTTATATAAATGTTGTCAGCCACCTTTACGGTATAACCATCCTTTAATCGTCTGCTGTAAATAGCGGGGTCTAACTTGTCTTTATTCATTGTGTTGGCGTAAAACGGAATCCATGGTTTCAGTCTGGCCTGATGTGCCATCATTTCACGGATAACAATCTTCTCCTTGTTTGTATTTTTAAGATATGGAAGATATGTTGTAAGCTGCCGGTCAATGTCAATTTTCTTTTCATCGCTAAGTTTCATAACCGAAATTGTAGTTGCCGCAATTTTGGTAACAGAAGCAAGGTCATAGATATCGCTGTTTTTTACAAACTCGCCTTTACGGTAAGTATGATAACCGAAAGATTTGTTGTAAACAACCATTCCGTCTTTTGCAATAAGTATCTGACATCCGGGAATGGCTTTCTTTTTTATATTGTAAAGAACGAGAGTGTCAATAGCTTTCAGACCCATTTCATCAATTCCCGCCTCTTCCGGAATTGTATATTGCAATCGTCCAATCTCGTTGGTCTCCATTCCGTATCCGGCGGGAAATTTTTCACCGGCAGATACAGGCAGTTTCCCTTTTGCTCCGACAGCTCCCATTATTGTCTGTGCTGTAATTTCACCGGAAATATCGGTATCCTGATATGCAACGACTATTGCCTTGAACTTCTCCGGTTCATCTATTAAATTCAATGCATAAGGACTGGCAAACAAGGTGAGTACTACATTAGTGCTATCTGCCAGCCGGGTTGCAAATTCAAGACTCTTGTTGCTTATACCGAAATTTTTATTCGGGAAAATATTTGTGTTGTTTATACCGACAATAACAAGGTTGTATTTCGACAGTTTTTTTATAAGGTTCTCCGCCTTGATATCCGCAAAATTTTTCAGCAGATTATAGTGGTCGTAACCGGCATAATTGTCAAGCATCATCTGAAATGAAGTAAGTTCGGGGGTTCCGATGGCAAGAGTGGCCATTTTCAAAGTGTCGAGATTTACTAAGGGGATGATATCATTTTGATTCCTGACAACCGTAACGGCCGATTTGAATATTTTTCTTGTAATAACCTCATTATTAGGATTGTTGATTATTTTGCAGATGGAATCCGTATCAACCGGTTTATAACTGTTTAACCCGGCCTTATATTTCCATTCAAGTATTTTTCTGCATTTTTTATTGATAAACTCCTCTGTTACAATCCCTTTGTCTATTGCCTGTTTTATTTTTGTTACTGCGGCTTCAACATTTTGCGGTAAAAGCAGGATATCATTTCCGGCAAGAAGTGCTTTCAGTTCAATATCGCCGGGTTTGTAATAATTTGCAACACCTTTCATATCAAGTGCATCGGTGACAATCAGACCGTCGAAACCATCCTCATTTCTTAAAATACCGGAAACAACGCGGTTTGAAAGTGTAGTGGGTGTATTTTTTGTGCTATCGAGCGAAGGTACGAAAAGGTGTGCTATCATAACGGCATTCAGTCCGTTATCAATGAGCTGTCTGAACGGGTACATCTCAAGTGAGTCAAGTGATTTCCTTGATTTATTTATTACCGGAAGAGTTTTATGTGAGTCGGAATCCGTATCACCGTGACCGGGAAAATGTTTTGCAGTTGCAATAATTCCGTTATCCTGCATACCTTTCATATAAGCTATGCCTTTTGATGCAACATTTTTTTTGTTTTCGCCGAACGAACGGCTGTTGATAACAGGATTACCTGGATTGTTGTTTATATCAACAACCGGAGCAAAATTGATATTAACTCCGATTGCTTTCAGCTGCCGGGCAATTTCAGAGCCTGCCTGATAAACGGCATCGTCACCGGCCATCGCACCCATTGTCATTTGATAAGGGTATGAGAAAGAGCTGTCGAGCCTCATTCCGAGACCCCATTCGGCATCAAGTGCAATAAAAAGCGGTGTTTTTGCAATAGCCTGGTACCGGTTTGTGAGGTTTGCCTGCCTGACCGGCCCTCCCTGGAAAAAGCACAGACCGCCGATATTGTATTTTTTGATAAGCCCGGAAATTTCTTTAAAGTGTGTTTCGCTTTTGTTTGAATATGCTCGTACCATCAGCAACTGTGCTATTTTCTCTTCCGTGGAAAGAGATTGCAGCACTGAGTCGGCCCATAATTTTTTATTCAATCCGGTTACAGTGTCATTCTGAGCAAAACCTTTTCCCGTGAAAATGAGGAGTAACAAAACAGGGAAAAATATGACACAGTATTTTATTTTCATTCGAAACCGTAGATTTAAAAATCACAAAAATAGTTAATGCAAACAGTTTAATAATACCAAAATACTCCTTTTTCTAACAATTGTTTGTTCATATTATTTCTTTTTATAGTTTATCCGTTTTGAAAAAAGAGATAATTTTGAGCAATTATAAAACAGATTGTTTTAGTGAACGTTAGTCTGTTGTATTTGTTACAAATAAATTCATTTTAAATTGAACATTTTGAATAAAAAATTAATATTTACAGTCATTGCATTTCTGCTGATATTCTCGGGAGTTAATGCGCAGATTCAGGAAGAAGAAGAGGCCAAACCTCCTCTCACAAGAATTCTTTTCGTTTTTGATGCATCACAAAGTATGTTTGGGCGGTGGCAAAGCGATATGAAAATAAATATAGCAAGGCGGTTATTGTCCAATCTCCTGGACAGTCTGAAAAGTGTTGAAAACCTTGAACTTGCTATGCGGGCCTATGGGAGCCAGTATAATTATCCTCCCCAGGTTTGTAACGACACTAAGCTGATTGTCCCGTTCGGTGAAGATAATGCATTGAATATTAAGAAAAAACTTAAAACCCTTACACCGAAAGGTACGACGCCGATTGCCTATGCTCTTGAACAGGCCGGCTCTGATTTTCCTCCTTGTGAAAACTGCCGTAACATCATAATACTGATTACCGACGGCCTTGAGGAGTGTAATGGTGATCCTTGTGCGGTTTCGCACGAATTGCAGAAAAAAGGAGTTGTCCTTAAACCGTTTATCATTGGAATCGGACGCAATTTTGCTGATGCTTTCGATTGCGTCGGGACATACTTTGACGCTGCAAGCGAGGAAGATTTCAGTAAGGCTCTTAATGTGGTTATCTCACAGGCTTTGAACTCGACTACGGCACAGGTAAACCTTCTTGACCAGTATGGTAAACCGACCGAAACAAATGTTACAATGACCTTTTATGATAATTTTTCAGGTCTTATCAAGTATAATTTTGTCCACACAATGAATAACAAGGGTGTGCCCGATACGCTCGTTATTGACCCGTTGCTTGCTTACGATATTGTGGTTCAGACAATACCGCCGAAATCACTTGACAGTGTTACGCTTATTCCGGGAAAACACACGATTATTGCCCTTGAAACACCTCAGGGAACTCTTGAGCTGAAGATGAACAGCAGGGATAAATCCGTGCGCGACCTGAAATGTATTGTCAGACAGAATGGAAGTATGAAGACCCTGAATGTGCAGTATTTCGGAACATCCGAAAAATATATCACCGGTCTTTACGACTTAGAGGTACTTACGCTTCCGCGTATCTACATTGATGATGTTGAAGTGAAACAAAGCCATACGACAAGTATTGAAATTCCCCTTCCCGGGATTGCGGTTATAAACAAAAAGACCAGCGGATACGGAGGGATTTATCTCGAAAAGGACAACAAGCTCGAATGGGTTTACAATTTCAGGGACAATGCGTCACAACGCGAGACAAT
>CAYOZZ010000104.1:0-15346 GCA_964408535.1 uncultured Bacteroidales bacterium
GGTAAGCCTAATCCGGAACCAAATATAAACCGGATTTGCAATCCGGCATAGCAACCCGCCCGCAAAGATTTATGGCTATGGCAAGGAAGCCGGTATGGGATATTATCTAAGGTTAGGTACGCCCACAACATAAACCTAACCCGCTTTAATAAAGAATAAACATACCCGTAAGTTACATTGTATCCCTTTGAATTTATAATTCCTACAATATCCTCGGCAGAAAAATTATTCTTTCTTAAACCGATTATCATATCATCCAATGTGTTTATTGCCAATTTCTTTCGCCCGTAAACCACTTCTTTAAAAAAAATATCTTCACCTTCGCTATCTTTTAATTGTTTTCTGAAATCTCTTGTCAAAGAATAAAATGTACTAAAGACACTGTTTGCAATTTAGAGGACTTGATTGATATGAAAATCTGTGATAAACTAAGATTTTCTGTTTCCCGGTATTTGAATTCCATAAAAATTTTGAACCTTGGGGTGTACAGATTAATAATTAATTTATTTTTGAAAAATTATTAATTTGTGTATGTCAAGGATAATTGTCAAAAATACGATTTCTATAATTCTGATTATCTATGTTTTACTGTTTATGGTTTTCAAAAAACCTTACGAGGAGTGGGACAGGGTGATCAATAGTGACGGAAAAGGATATTATGGTTATCTGACAGCTGTTTTCATTTATCACGACCTTGACTATAAGTTTATTGAAAGTTACGAAAAAGAGTACTATCCCGCCGATCATTCTGTTTTCAAAGATTTCAGATATTCATTCAGAGGAGAGACCGTCAATAAATATTTTCCGGGACTTGCCATTTTATGGTTACCGTTTTTCCTTCTCGCTCATTTCCTTAGCTATCTGTTGGGGTTTCCAACAGACGGATATTCAATCATTTATCAGTATTCCATTGCATTTGCGACACTATTCTATCTTTGGCTTGGTCTTAAGTTCCTGAAAAAACTGCTGATACGGTTTGGTGCAAACAACACCCTTACCTCCTTAATACTTTTTACCATTGCCCTTGGAACAAATATGGTATATTATGCCATTGTCGAACCTTCGATGTCACATATTTACAGTTTTGCGCTGATTACCGGTTTCATCTATTTCTTGCTGTCAGCTATTGAGAAAGCAAAGACAAAATGGTATGTTTTGGCTGCATTATTTTACGGACTTGTCGCTATTACCCGCCCTACAAACGGAATAATTATTCTTATAATCCCTTTCCTTACCGGCAGTGCGAACGGATTCAGGCAATTTTTCAACCGTTTTATCAATGATTCACGGTCGCTTTTCTACACACTTCTGACTTTTATCCTGATTATCCTGATCCCGCCGGTAATTTGGTATGCTCAGACAGGATATTTTTTCGTGTATTCCTATGGCAATGAGGGGTTTGATTTTCTGCACCCGCATATCTTTCAAATACTTTTCAGCTATAACAAAGGCTGGTTTCTTTACACTCCGGCAGCTTTTGTTGCAATGTTCGGTTTTGCAGCTCTTTTCAGGGAAAGCAGGTTCCGGTTTTTTACTCTTGCCCTTCTTCTGTTAATTCATATCTACATAACTTCAAGCTGGTGGGTATGGCACTACGCGTCAAAGTTCAGTCAAAGGGTGTTTATTGATTTTTATGCCATCATCGCAATTCTGCTCTTTTATCTTTTCAAATCAGTAAGCTGGAAACCTCTGCTAAAGAATTTATTAACCGGGCTCATCGTTTTACTTACCGGTTTTAATCTTTTCCAGTTTTATCAGCAAAGCAAATGGATTTTTCCGTTCGGATATATCACAAAGGAGATTTACTGGGATTCGTTTTTCAGAACAGTACCAAAAGCAAAGGTTTATATTCCCGAAGAGGAGATTGCAGGAATCAAAACAGTTGAACACAACTTTGAAACCCAAAAAGGGTGGAACAACGAAGACAAGATAGTTGACCTTAACGGAAACAAGGTTGTCAGGATTGATTCTGCAAATATTTACAGTGTGGAGTTTCGCGATTGGTTTGTCCCCTACTTTACTACATCAAACAGAATAGTAAAAGTCGGTGCCGATATTTTATCAAACCTGAAAGATTCAAAAGGCGTTCTCATAGTGGAATTTCAGACGGGAAACATTACATACAGCTATAATCCTTTCTATCCGGGAGCATACAATATAAAAGACAAATGGACACATGTCGAATTTGCAGTTTATACCCCGGAACCTGTTACAAATGAGGATTTTGTGAAAGTTTTCTTTTTCAACGGCTCCGGTAAAGAGAAACTCTACGTTGACAATCTGAAGATTGAGTTCATTTCGATGAAAGAACAGGCGGAACTTTTGGATGGTATTGATAAACCTGAAATGAAATTTAAAAAGATTGTAACTTTCGGGAATAACCTGGAAAAAGATATAGGGTGGAAAAACTATAAAAGCGTCTGCAATGAAAAGGCTCATTCGGGAAGGAAGTCATCAACGGTTGGCGGAAGTTCACCATACAGTATCTCTTTTGAGAAAGAATTACAGGATTTCTATAACATTGAAAATCTTTATATTGCAGTGCATGCTTACATCTATTCGGATATTATCCCGACAAACCCGCGAATAATTGCAAGCTTTCTGTCGGACGGGAAGCTGAAAGAGTACAAGGCTTTCTTTTTCAGTGATAAGGTAGTGCCTGAACAATGGACTCTTGTTGAATATGTACTGCCCGTTCCGCAACCGGTTTCGCAGTTTGAAATATTGAAAATTTATATATGGAATCCTGCACAAAATGAGGTTATTTTTGCAGATGATATTAAAATTGATTTTTTTTCGTTGAAAGAATAAATGATGAGGGTTATGAGAATTCCGGTTTTGTATTTATTAATGGCTGTATTGATTTTTTCAGGATGCACAAAGGTGGAAAAAGACTATTACGGGAATGGCAATCTGAAGTCGGAAGTACATCTGAAAGGAAAAATTTATGACGGAAAAGCTGTATGGTATTATGAAAACGGTAAAAAGCAATATGAGGTGTTTTATGAGAATAACAAATTACAGGGCACGACTTACCGCTGGTTCCCCAACGGCAAGATTCAGTTTATTGAGAATTACAAAGATAACCACCTTAACGGGGATTCAAAAGAGTTTGATATCAGAGGTAAACTAATTAACGAAAAAACCTATCGAAATGATACTCTTGACGGCCCTTACCGTATGCTTTACGAAAATGGAAAACCGAAAATTGAAGGTAATTACAAAGACGGTCTGTTTGACGGCAAATGGCTCTATTATGACGAATCGGGTAATGTGGTCGGAATAGGAGTTTTTAAAAACGGGACGGGGACACAAAAGACTTGGTATCCGAACGGAAAACTCAAACATATAATCAATTATAAAAACAACCTGAAACATGGCAGGGAAATATGGTATGATGCTGACGGCACGGTTCAGAGGGTGACAGAATATGAGGAGGGAAATATTGTTGAATGAAAATTTTCAAAAAAATAACAAATAACTATTTTCCCAATAAATAATTTCCATACTTTTGGGTCTTTGTTAAAAGGCAAACAACAAAAGTGCAATTCATTCGTTATTTATTGCGAACTATGAATCAATCGGAAGAACTGACAGCAATTACTGCCAATAGCTCAATGTTTATCGCACTTTATCTGAATATATTAAGTATCAGAAGTTTAAATCATCATTATAATTAAATATTTTCACGATGAAAAAACAAATTTATATTACCCTTGGCATTATCGTTCTGATAATTCTTGCTTTATGGTATTTTCTCGGTGGAGAATCCTCATCGGTTGAAACTATTTCAACGGAAGTAAAAAGAGGTGAGTTTAAGATTACTGTTACGACAACGGGTGAGTTGGAGGCAAAAAATGCCGAAGAGATCAGGGGACCTGATAATTTGAGAAAAGTACGAATATATCGTGTTAAGATTTCTGATATTGTACCTGACGGAACAGTCGTTGATTCCGGTGATTTTGTAGCAACTCTGGACAGAACGGAACTTGAGGGGCGAATAAAAGACCAGGAACTTGAGGTTGAGAAATACGAAACACAGCTAATGAAAACAAAGCTGGATACCTCCCTTGAACTCAGAGGGTTGCGCGACCAGTTAATAAACCAGAAATTCGCACTTGAAGAGTCGAAAATAAAACTTGAGCAATCGAAATACGAACCTCCCGCAACCATCAGACAGATTGAAATAGAACTCGAAAAGGCTGAGAGAAGTTACAAGCAATCGGTGGAGAACTATCAGCTTAAACTTAAAAAGAGTGTTGCAACCGTAAAAGAGGTTCAGGCAAACCTTACAAAAGCCAACCGGAAATACCAGGAAATGGTTGACGTGATGGGAGATTTTACGATTTATGCTCCGCGAAACGGAATGGTAATTTACAAGCGCGACTGGAACGGTAAAAAAAGAGGTGTCGGATCGGAAATAAGCCCCTGGGACCCTGTTGTTGCAACGCTTCCCGACCTGACGGAAATGTTGTCGAAGACTTATGTAAATGAAATAGATATTAGCAAAGTCAAGGTCGGACAACCGGTGGAAGTGGGAATTGACGCCTTTCCCGAGAAAAAATTCACGGGTAAAGTTACCGAAGTTGCAAATATCGGTCAGCAACTGCCGGGCTCCAATGTAAAAGTCTTTGAGGTTATTATTGAAGTTAATGAGTACGATTCGGTTATGCGTCCCGCGATGACAACCAAGAATGTTATCATTACAGACATAATTGACAGCGTTTTATATATACCTATCGAATGTCTTTATAATATAGACACCGTAACTTATGTTGTTTCCGGCTCGAAAAGAAAACAGGTTGTAGTCGGAAAAAGCAACGATACTCAAGTAATTGTCAGGGCCGGCCTTGATGAAGGTGACGAGGTATATCTGATTCCGCCCGAAGGCTATCAGGATTTTAAACTTGTCAGACTAAGCGATGATATCCTGAGAGTTTTTAAGGATGAGGAAATGAAAAAGAAACTTGAAAAGATACGAAACGACAGTATCAGAGCTGCCAAAAAAGCCGAAAATAAAATGAAACACGGAATGCCGCCGGGTGCTGTGAAAATGAGAAGGGGAAAAGGCGGAAAAAGGTAAAAAGTGAACAAGGATTTTGTCCTGAAAGCTTTCGGGATGTACTTTGAGTTTTAAGTTTTAGACATATATTAATCTTGAAAAACAATAAAATTGGAAAGGTACCTTCAAATAATAAATATCGCCCTTGAGGCTGTTTTTGCGAACAGATTCCGCTCCATTCTGACAGCTCTCGGAATTATTTTCGGAGTTGCTGCCGTGATAGCGATGATGGCAATCGGAAACGGTGCTCAAAAGGAAATCCTCGACCAGATAAAGCTTGTTGGAGTGAATAACATTATTATTACTCCTGTGATTGAGAAGTCATCCGGTTCAAACGGTGAAGAAGAATCGGGTCAGAAGGAGGCGAAAAAATTCTCACCCGGACTGTCACTCAAGGATGCCCAAAGCATAAAGGAAGTAATACCTTCGGTAGAAAGGGTTTGCCCCGAAGTTATTTACGAAACCTTTATCGTTAAAGACGGAGTCAGAACATCCGCAACACTTACCGGTGTAACACCCGATTATTTTGACGTTTTTAACCTGAAGCTCCAAAAAGGGCTTATGTTTACCGAAAACCAACTGCATTCGGGAGATGCGGTATGTATTATCGGCCCGAATATAGCTTCAAAATTTTTCCCGAATGAAGACCCCATCGAAAAACATATCAAATGCGGTAGCCTGTGGCTAAAAGTTATCGGAGTACTCGAGAGCAGGAATATGAGTGCAGGTTCCGAAGACCTCGGAATAAGCAATTCAAATATAAATATTTATGCTCCTATTAATACGATATTTCTCCGTTATAAAGACAGGTCTGTGATAGATGAATCATCACTGCAGGGAAATAGTTCAACTATTTTTGTTATGGATGGCTTTGTCTCTTTCAGTTCCAGCTCAAGCTCCGGAGACGAAAGTAAAAACAGACATCAGGTTGATAAAATAACCGTACAGGTCAAACAAAGCGACCAGCTGAAGGCAACAGTTCAAATTCTTGACAAAATGTTGAAAAGAAGACACTCCGGTGTCGAAGATTTTCAGATAAAAGTGCCGGAACTGCTTCTGAAACAGGAACAACGGACAAAAGATATTTTCAACATCGTACTCGGTGCCATTGCAAGTATCTCGCTGATTGTAGGAGGAATAGGAATTATGAATATTATGCTCGCCTCGGTTATGGAGCGGATACGTGAAATCGGTGTCAGACGGGCAACAGGAGCCACAAAGCGTGATATCGTGTTTCAGTTTCTTGCCGAGGCTATCCTGATAAGTATTTCCGGCGGCCTTATCGGAATCATCCTCGGGCTGGCCATATCCAAAATAATTATGAAAGTTACCGACATCCTGACGATTGTATCACCGATGTCAATTGTCATTTCATTCGGAGTCTCGGTAGCTGTTGGAATAATTTTCGGATATATGCCTGCAAAACGTGCTGCCGAACAAGACCCTGTGGAATCACTGAGACATGATTAAAAGTATCCGGTAATTGACAAACAATACTGACATAAACGGAATTATTCTCTCAACTGCCTGTCTCGGTCCGGTTGAATATTTTGCTGCAATTGTTAATCATAAAAAAGTTACAATTGATACCGGAGAACATTACATAAAGCAGACATACCGGAACAGGTATGAGATTTTCGCCACGAGCGGAAAGCTGCCGCTGACAATACCCGTTATTAAGGTAAACGGCAATCACACAAAAGTAAAAGAGATAAAAATTGCCTATACCGAACAGTGGCAAAAGGTTCACTGGAGGGCAATCGTTTCGGCTTATAACAGGTCGCCCTTTTTCCTTTATTACAGGGATGACCTTGAAGGCTTTTACAGGAAAAAATATAACTTCCTGATAGACTTTAATACGGAAATTACCGGAACCGTTTTAAATCTGCTTGAATGTGAAAACAAGATTGAAATTTCGGATGAATATATTACCAATAAAACCTCTCTCCTGACTGACCTGCGCAACCGTTTCAGTCCGAAAAAAAAATCCGGGACAAACTTTCCGGAATACATACAGGTTTTCTCCGACAAACACGGTTATATCCCAAACCTGAGCATCATTGACCTGCTCTTTAATGAAGGGCCTAATGCTTTGGAGTATCTAAAAGGGATTGATATTAATTTGCATCAACACAAATAATATTTTTTCCTACTTTTGCGCCTTGATTTTTATTTATTTTTTTAATTGACTGAAATTATGGATATTCCGAGCAAATATAATCCCGGACAGACTGAAGACAAATGGTACGACCATTGGATGAAACAGGGCTTTTTCAGAAGCACTCCCGACGACAGGGAGCCTTACACAATAGTTATTCCTCCTCCGAATGTTACCGGAGTCCTTCATATGGGACATATGCTTAACAATACTTTGCAGGATGTTTTGATTCGCCGTGCAAGAATGCAGGGATTCAATGCTTTATGGCTTCCCGGAACAGACCATGCTTCAATAGCCACGGAAGCAAAAGTCGTTGCAAAACTGAAAGAGGATGGAATTGAAAAGTCGGAGATTACACGTGATGAATTTATGAAGCACGCCTGGGAGTGGAAGGAGAAACACGGCGGAATTATCCTTGAACAGTTGAAAAAACTCGGAGCCTCCTGCGACTGGGAACGGACACGTTTTACTATGGATGAGGCTCTTTACGAATCGGTTATTGATGTTTTTATTGACCTCTACAACAAAGGTCTTATTTACCGCGGTGTAAGAATGGTAAACTGGGACCCCAAGGCACTTACGGCTCTTTCCGACGAAGAGGTTATCCACAAAGAGGTTCAGTCGAAGCTCTACTACCTGAGATACAAGGTTGAAGGTACTGATGATGACTGGGTTACAATTGCCACAACCCGCCCCGAAACAATTCTCGGCGATACTGCCGTTTGTGTTAATCCCAATGATGAAAGATTTAAACACCTTGTCGGGAAAACGGTTGTTGTTCCTCTTGTAAACCGTCCTGTTCCTGTCATTCAGGATGATTATGTTGATATGGAATTCGGTACGGGCTGCCTGAAAATCACACCGGCACACGATGAGAACGACTACGAAATAGGTTACAGGCACAAGCTTGAAACTATTGATATTTTTAATGATGACGGTACGCTGAATGAAAATGCACAACTCTATATCGGGGAAGACAGATTTGCCGTTCGCGACAAAATTGTCAAAGACCTTGAAGCCGCAGGAAATCTTGTGAAAATCGAAGATTATGTTAATAAAGTGGGCTTTTCCGAAAGGACTGATGAAGTAATTGAGCCGAAGCTCTCAATGCAATGGTTCCTGAAAATGGAAGACCTTGCAAAACCGGCTCTCGAAGTGGTTATGAATGACACGGTTAAGTTTCATCCTGCAAAATTCAAGAACACTTACCGCCACTGGATGGAAAATGTCCGCGACTGGTGTATCTCAAGACAGCTTTGGTGGGGACAGCGTATCCCGGCATATTACCTGCCTAACCGTGAGGTTGTGGTTGCAAAATCAAAAGAGGAGGCCTACAAAATTGCTATGGAAAAGTTTGATCTTCCTGACTTGAAAATTGATGATCTGAAACAGGACGAGGATGTTCTCGATACCTGGTTTTCTTCCTGGCTGTGGCCTATTTCCGTTTTCGACGGAATCAGGTATCCCGACAATGAAGATATTAAATACTATTATCCGACCAACGACCTCGTAACGGCTCCCGAAATTCTTTTCTTCTGGGTGGCAAGAATGATAATGGCCGGACTGGAATACCGCAATGATATCCCTTTTAAAAACGTTTATCTGACGGGAATCGTAAGAGATAAACTGGGAAGAAAAATGTCGAAATCGCTCGGCAACTCACCCGACCCGATAAAACTGATGGAAAAATACGGTGCCGACGGAGTAAGGGTAGGTATGCTGCTGACATCTCCCGCCGGAAACGACCTTCCTTTTGACGAAATACTTTGTGAGCAGGGGCGAAACTTCTCCAATAAAATATGGAATGCACTGCGTCTCGTCAAGGGATGGCAGATTGATGATAAAATCGGTCAACCGCGATATGCAAAGGTCTCAATTAAATGGTTTGAAGCAAGAATGAACTCCGTTCTTGAAACCATTGAAGACCATTTTTCAAAATACCGTATCTCCGACGCCCTGATGTCAGTCTATAAACTGATTTGGGACGATTTCTGCTCCTGGTATCTTGAGATGATAAAACCTGCCTATCAAAAACCTGTTGACAGGGCTACTTATGAAAGTACAATCCTGTTTTTTGAGGAACTGATGAAAATTTTACATCCGTTTATGCCATTTATCACGGAAGAAATCTGGCATCTGTTGAAAGAACGTGACGAAAAGGAGTGCATTATTGTTGCAAAAATGCCTGAAAGCAAAAAGTACGACAAATCGCTGCTTGAGGTTTTCGATACTGAGGAGGAGGTTATCGTTGCCATACGTAATCTCAGAAAGGACAAAGGTATCCCGAACAAGGAACCTATTGAGCTGTTCGTAAAAAAGAATAATTCGCAACAAGCCGACCACACCTTCGACGAAGTTATCTCAAAGTTGTGCAACATTACGGAAATAAAATATACCGGAGAGAAAATTGAAGGTGCTGCATCTTTTATTGTAAAGTCAACGGAATTTTATGTTCCGCTTGGCGATTCGGTTGATATTGAGGCCGAAATAGCCAAACTCGAAGAAGAACTTCAATATACCAAAGGGTTCCTGAATTCCGTAATAAAGAAACTTGGCAACGAACGGTTTGTTAACAATGCACCGGCTGCCGTGGTCGAAAAAGAGAAGAAAAAGCAGTCCGACGCCGAAAGCAGGATAAAGGTCATTGAAGAACAGCTTAAGGGATTGCGGAAAAGCTAAGGTTGTTGTCCAACCGGAAATTGTGAGTAAGAGTTGAAAGTTTCAACCCGTCTTATGCATTAAAAATTTAACTAACTAACGAATTAGGTTGGATAACCCCGACTAAATGCAATTTAAATTTTAATCCTTCCGGATTTTGTATCCTTTGTTAACACTTTTCCGATTATACTATTGCATAATCCGGGTTCAATGAAATTATGGTTGCTTTTGCAAAAAGATAAATACCAGTAACATACGATACCAGCAATAATTTTAAGATAAAATGAAGTTTTAGCAAATTATTTCTTGGAATTAAAATATTTTTATTGTAACTTTGCGTCATAAAAAATCAAAAATCATGAAAAAAATTGCATTTTCCGTATGTGCAGCATTTTTCATCTTTTCCTTAACTGCACAGATTACTTTTGAAACAACAGTCGGGACCATTGACGATGATAGTGGAAATTCTATTGCCGAATGTACAGATGGAGGCTTTATCATTTCCGGTTATTATGAGAATTATTATTCAGGGTATGAGAATATTTACATTGTCAGACTTAACCAGTTTGGCGATACCTTGTGGACCTATAGAGAAGGAGAGACATATCAATATTGTAGTGCGTATTCTGTTTGCGAGACTTTCGACCTTGGCTATATTGTTACCGGATATATTTATACAGGTGATGAGGAGCAGCCGTTTTTACTAAAACTGAGCAGTGATGGCACAAAAGAGTGGATGAAAGTCTATTCATCATTTCTAACAAAAGGTTCCGGACGATCAGTAATTATGACGACTGATTCGGCTTTTGTATTTTGCGGAACTGCTGAAACAGATAAAAATCCCGATAAATTATGGAATCAAGAGGTTTTTGTTGCAAAAACCGATAGCCAGGGCGAAGTAATCTGGAGTAAAATATTAGGAGGTTGGGGCGTACATTATGCAATTGATATTATTGAGACCTCGGACAGCAATTATGTTGTGGCGGGAGTATTTGATACACCTGGAGAATATCATGATGCCTGGGCCTTTAAGGTGCACAAAACCGGTATTACGCTTTGGAACAAGACTTACGGAACAAGTACCTCTCTTGATTCGTTTTATAGTGTAGATGAGACGACCGATGGAGGACTTATTTTTTGCGGAACAAAATTCAATGGGATAACTGCTTTGGATGGAGATGTTTATCTTGTTAAAACAAATGCCAACGGAAATATGGAATGGTTTAAAACCTTCGGTGAAGGTTTTGATGTCAGGGGTATTTCGGCTTGCAGCACAAATGATAGCGGATTTATTATCGGTGCTAAATCTGAGAACTACAGCAACGGTGATTATGATATCCTGTTAATAAAAACCGATATACAAGGTGATACATTGTGGACAAGGTTTTATGGCGGACCTTTGTTCGAATATATTAGATCATTAATTACAACAAATGACGGAGGCTATGCATTTACAGGCTACACAAGAAGTTATGGCGTAGGCGGCTCAGATGTTTATGCGGTAAAAACAAATGCAGACGGATTATTAACGTCAATTAATGATAACCTTAGCCTGCCACAGGTCACTATTTCACCAAATCCTTCTAACGGATTGTTTTATGTAATATGTGACAGACCCTTAAATGGATATACTGTGTATGACCTTAACGGGAAGACTGTAGCAGAGCAAACTTTTCTCAATAATAATTTGAAAACTTTCACAATTGATTTGCAGAATAAACCGGACGGATTGTTTTGTGTTACAATTAATAGCGAAGGATATTACCATTCATTTAAAGTTATAAAATCACAATAAAATAATTATTAATATTAAATTAAAAGCTATGAAAAAATATATTTTCATACTCGCTACAACAATAGCTTTGCAATCATTTTCAAAATTGACAGGTCAGAACTATCATTGGGAATGGGCAAAAAGTATGGTGACAGGTGCACAATACAATTCCATTTTTACAAGACACAACGATTTCTATAATAATCTGTATTCAGTGATTCCATTTGACTCTTTACTTATTTTGCCTGACACTACCTTCCATCATCCGGAACAGAGTCTGCCCTGGGGTAATTGTGCCATAGTTGAACACAACGTAAACGGCCAGTACATAAACAATAAATCAGTTGACATATACACTTTACCCGGATTGTATGTATATTATCCGCGAATAGTAACTGACGATAGCGACAATATGTTTGTAGCCTGTTCATTTACAAAGCGATTATTTATTCAGGATACGGTTATTGAGCACACTATAACACCTTACCCTTTTACTCCTGATGTAGCACTTCTGAAATTTAATTCGCAACATAAAATTACAGGTGCGAGCCTTATTGGAGGAACCCTCTCTGACGACTTATATAATTTCTTCTCAGACGAAAACGGCAATATCTATCTTTTTACACATCATACGGCAAGTGAACAGGTTCCGTCAACAATAAGTTTTTTTAATCAGGATACGGTTTATTCATCAGATGAATTTTCATCAATAACAAAAATAGATATAAACGGAACCTTATTATGGCATAATGATTTCCACTATAATTCTCTTGGGGAAGAACTTACATACGGGAAAAACGGTAATTTATATCTTTGGGGTGAATCATACTCCGATATAATATTTAATGAAGACACTGTTCATATGCCTGATCCCGGTTCAGAATATGCTTGTTTTTACTCTGTAATTACGCCTGACGGAGAGGTGACGGAACTGACTTTTCAAGAATTTATCAATAATCCTATAGAAGTCAGGGTAAATGCTCAGGGTGAATGGTTTATATATGGTACCGTTTGGGATACACTAATTATCGGGCAAGATACGACTATAGTCCCTGAAGATGAATATTACGGTTTTATAGGAAAATTTGACCAGCAATTTCAACCAATTTGGTACCATATCATTCCAAAAGCCGATAATCAGTATATTGGAATTATGTATCTTCTGGAATCTGATGATAATCTGTTGTTTGCATTAAATTGTAATAATGAGATTGATTTATCGGATACTATAATCAATGCAGGAGATAAAATGACAACAATAATCGGTGAATTTGATGAAGCCGGAAACCTAAAATATGCCAATGCAATAGAAACAACAAATGAAATTCGCACAATATCATTTACACTCGACAACTGTAATAACCCGGTTATTTCAGGTAGCTTAAAAGGCTCAGCGGTTTTTGGAAATATTACAATCAGCTCCGCTTCTTACGATATTCAGGACGGGTTTATTGCAAAATTCAACAGAAATGAACAAGAATCTGTTTATATTGGGCCTGACACAACTGCCTGCGGGGAATTTACGATTTACGGACCTGATGGATACCAGTATTATAAGATTAATGATATCGTTTCGGAACAAAACGGAATTACAGTTTCCGAAAGCGGAACTTACTATTTTGCTTGTGCCTTACAGGACGGATGTTGGCTCTACGACACTATAAATGTTACAATTCACCCTGCTATTAATATCAATATCGGTAATGATACCACTATATCAAAAAATGACACAATCACTTTCGTAGTTTCCGACGATTATGAATCATACCTATGGTTTGACGGCTCAACATCAAATAGTTTAACTATTGCAGGAGATGAATATGGTACAGGCAGTTTTGATGTATGGGTTCAGGTTACCGATGGCCCCTGTATAAGCAGCGACACCCTGAGTCTGACAATTACTGTAGGTATTGATGAATTGCAGAAAAGTCTGTTACAAATATATCCGAATCCGTTTAATGAAACCATAACAGTTGATGTAAAAAACAATTTCGGAACAATTGAGATTTTCAATACCAACGGGCTTTCCGTTTTTAAAAGTGAGATAAATCATTATGAATCCAAATCAATTGAATTAGACCTGAAAAATTTGAAGAAAGGGGTCTATTTTCTAAAGATAAATACTTCGCAAGGAGCTCTGTTTAAAAAAATTATTAAAATATAGCAGGAGTTTTTCTGTCATTCTTCAAAAATAAAAACATCTTCAATCTTCAAACCGAATACCCTGGCGATATCGTGGGCAAGTTTTAATGAAGGATTGTATTTCCCCTTTTCAAGAAACACTATGGTCTCCCTTCTTACCCCGACCTTATGTGCCAAATCACGTTGGGTAAGATTATCTCTGGCGCGTAATTCTTTAATTCTGCTCGTCATAAAGGCCAAAGCTTGAAAGTAACAATGAAAATATACCTATAAACAAAGATGTTAATATCCCTCCCCCCATCAGATTACTGATATCAGTAAACCGTATTCTGTCCGAGTACAATAAAAGCCAAAAAAGGAGATTCATATAAAAAGCAAAATATCCGGCTTTATATTTTCTGACTTTACTTAACTCATCATCAGCATTAAGCCCAAACAACTTGGTCTTTCGTATTTTATAAAATATTAAGGCAAACAATATAATTGCAACAATAATAATTATTGCAAGCATTGTATCGTGTGCATAATTTGCGAAATAATCTGAATGATTGTCAAAATACAATAAACATTTTTCAAGAATAAATATAAAAACGACAAATAAAACTGTTCTTAAAATTCTCATTTTTTTCAAATTTAAGTTATATAATTCTAACGCAAAGTTAGAAATAAATAACATATAAATGCAATTTTTTAAAAAAAATATTATTTTATACCATTTTTAGAGCTTATTGCTATTCGTACTGAAGCATTTAATGATGATTTCGGGTATTGATTGATATAAAATCTATGGTAAAGGTTACAAGCTAAACGTATCCCAACGGTAAACTAAATCTTTCATAGGAGTTTCTGCCGTGTTATTTTTGCGGACAAAAACTATTATGATAAGAGCAGAGAACAGAGATATGATGACAGCCCATATCGAACGCTGGCGCAATAGCGGACAAACACATAAAGACTATTGCCGGTCAGAAGGTTTGAGTTTATCGAAATTTCATTACTGGGTAAAACAAAACAGAATTTCCGAAGCCGCAATATCGGGCGACACCTATGTTCCAATCTTTCACGCTTGGAAATATATGAAATACGCTACTTTGTGAACCTTTGAGCCTTAGTGTCTTAGTGGCATTTATAGTCCCATTTTGTTTTTGCCACGAACTCTGAAAATTTTCGGAGCGAAGACACCAAGAAACACAAAGACCTACCTCACCATGCCCCTCTCCTATCTCTACATCCGTAATTTTACCGGCTAATTCCCGATTATCCGGTCAACCGTCTCCACTAACTCCTGTCCGGAATCTTGGATGTGTAGTTTGCCGATTGGATACCATAAAGCGGGTTTAATAATTTAAACAAATACCCGAAACTACTTATCCTTCCATTCAGGGATTCTTCCCGGTGTCCATGGAGCTCCGGCCTCTTCAAGTCCCTTTTCGATTTGAGGCAGTTCAGTATTATAAATTTCTTTCAGTTTTTCAAGAACGGGAGGAAATTCTTCCTTCAAAATATTGTAGATATCTTTCTGTGATTGTGTCACACCTGATGTTGAACGCCA
>CAYOZZ010000105.1:0-3949 GCA_964408535.1 uncultured Bacteroidales bacterium
CAAAAATAAGTATGAACAGGATAGCAAACATATTCATAACAATAGTTTTTCTGGCTGCCATTAATCCGGAATCAATGATGCCGGAAATTGAAAATGAAGAGATGAGGGCCATTGCAAGTGAAATTTATGAAAAGTTGCAAAGGGTTATTTCAAACCTGTAATAATTTAAAAAAATGTTAAACAAGACTATAAAATTCTTTCTTGAAAACAAGCCGGTCACATTTCTTTTGATGGCGGTACTGATAACGTGGGGAATAATTACATCTCCTTTTAACTGGGACACAGGCTTTTTGCCGAATGACCCGGTTCCTGTTGATGCCATTCCCGATCTTGGCGAGAACCAGCAGATTGTTTACACCGAATGGCCGGGCAGGTCGCCCCAGGATATTGAGGATCAGATATCATATCCTCTGACTACGGCTTTGCTTGGTATTCCGGGAGTTAAAACAATACGAAGTAATTCTATTTTCGGACTGTCGAATATTTACATAATTTTTGACGAGGGCATTGACTTTTACTGGTCGAGAACCCGTGTGCTCGAAAAGCTTAACTCGCTTCCGGCAGGTACCTTGCCGCCGGAGGTCACTCCTGCACTCGGCCCGGATGCAACGGCGCTCGGACAGGTTTACTGGTACACACTCGAAGGAAGGGACAAAGAGGGTAATCCGGCGGGTGGCTGGGACCCTCAGGAGCTGCGAACCATTCAGGACTTTTATGTGCGCTATTCGCTGACATCGGCCAAAGGCGTGGCTGAAGTTGCTTCGATAGGTGGTTTTGTCAAAGAGTATCAGATTGATATCAACCCCAATGCGATGAAAAGCTACGGGGTGAATATAGGACAGATTATAAATGCGGTAAAAAAGAGCAATCTTGATATCGGAGCGCGGACAATTGAGTTTAACCGTGCCGAATATCTTATTCGTGCGCTTGGTTATGTCAAGAGCCTTGAAGACCTTGAAAAGAGTGTTGTAACATCACGCAACGGTGTGCCTGTCAGGCTTAAGGACGTTGCCGACATTCACTACGGTCCGGCCACAAGACGCGGCGGGCTTGATAAAGGCGGTGCCGAAGCTGTCGGCGGCGTGGTGGTTGCCCGTTATGGTGCCAACCCGCTCGAGGTTATCGGAAATGTTAAAAATGCTATTGCGAAAATTGCTCCCGGACTTCCGTCGAAAGTGCTTAGCGACGGTACCGTTTCAAAGGTGACCATCGTACCCTTTTATGACCGTACGGGACTGATAAAGGAGACACTCGGAACACTCGAATCGGCTCTTTCGCACGAGATACTGATAAGTATAATCGTTGTGATAATCCTTGTGCTTAATCTCAGGGCTTCTTTGCTGATATCCAGTCTGTTGCCCATTGGGGTTCTGATGACTTTTATCACGATGAGACAGTTTGGCGTTGATGCCAACATTGTCGCCCTGTCGGGGATTGCCATTGCCATAGGAGTGATGGTGGATGTGGGAATTGTGTTTACGGAGAACATTGTCCGGCACCTTGACATGCCTGAAAACAAGGGTGCAACCGGCAAGCGGCTTGTGACGATAATTTATGATGCCACCACCGAGGTTGCCTCTGCCGTGATTACGGCTCTTGCAACCACAGTAGTCAGCTTTTTGCCCGTGTTTGCAATGCAGGCTGCCGAAGGAAAACTTTTCAGACCTCTTGCTTTCACAAAAACATTTGCCCTCATTTCCTCATTGTTTATAGGAATAATGATGATACCCGCTCTTGCCAATGTTATTTTCGGTATCAGGTTCGACAAAAAAAGGGTGAGCAGAATATGGTACTTCTCAATGATAGCGGCGGGTGTTTTCTTTATCATCTTTAACGGGACGGTAGTGGCTGTTGCATTAATAGCTTTCGGTATCAACAGCCTTCTCGAAAAAAGATGGCCGGAGAAAAAGCGTCATTATGTTAATCTTATTAACATTGCAATAGCTTTAACGGTAATCGTATATTTTCTTACAAAGGAATGGATGCCTCTCGGAGCTGAAAATTCGCTGTTTGTAAATTTCATTTTTGTGATTGTGATAATAGGTACTGTCCTCGGTGCTTTGATGTCCGTTGTTCACTTCTATGCACCTATCCTTAAATGGGTGCTTGACAATAAGATAAAGTTCCTGACAATTCCGGTTGTGATACTTCTTTTAGGGTTATTTATATGGCAGGGATTTGATAAAATAATGGGATTTATTCCCGGCTCTTTGGGAAAGACGGGTGAGAATCTGAGAAACTCCGGAGCGTGGAAGTCCGTGGCGTCGGTATTTCCGGGTATTGGCAAAGAGTTTATGCCCGCCCTTGATGAAGGTTCCTTTTTGCTGATGCCGACAACGATGCCGCATTCAGGTATTGAGGAGAATCTTGAGGTGATAAAAATGCTTGATCAAAGGATAGGATCAATTCCCGAAGTTGAGAGTGTTGTCGGGAAATGGGGAAGGGTGAAGTCCGCCCTTGACCCGGCACCGACATCAATGTATGAGAATGTGATAAACTACAGACCCGAATATATTCTGAATGAGGACGGCCACAGGTTAAGGTTCAAAACGGATAAAGATGGTGCGTTTTTGTTAAAGAACGGCGGGAAGTACGACCCCGCTGAAGACGAATTTACCGTTTTTACAAAAGATGAACTTATTCCTGACGATAAGGGCGACTATTTCAGACAATGGAGAAAGCATATTAAAACTCCTGATGATATCTGGAATGAGATTATCGCCAAATCAAGTATTCCGGGACTTACTTCAGCTCCTAAACTGCAACCCATTCAGACAAGGTTGATAATGTTGCAGACAGGTATGAGAGCACCGATGGGAGTGAAAGTTTACGGGCCTGATCTGGAGACAATTGAAAAAACCGGATATGAGATTGAAAAGCTGCTGAAGGAAGTTCCCGGAGTTAAGGTTGCGTCGGTTTTTGCCGACAGGGTCGTCGGGAAACCGTATATCGAACTCAAAATCAACAGGGATGCCATTTCGCGGTACGGGATTACGATTAAAGACCTGCAAATGTTTTTA
Organism: uncultured Bacteroidales bacterium; assembly: GCA_964408535.1. Lineage (GTDB taxonomy): Bacteria > Bacteroidota > Bacteroidia > Bacteroidales > JAADJA01 > JAADJA01. The sequence continues at coordinate 3,021 of CAYOZZ010000105.1, forward strand.
AGCAGTGCAATCGGCGGAATGGCGTTAACGACTACCGTCGAGGGCCGCGAGAGGTTTCCGGTACGGGTAAGATATGCCAGAGAGTACAGGGATAATCCCGAAGACCTTAAATCAATTCTTGTGCCTGTCAATAACGGTGCACAGGTGCCTTTGGGTGAGCTTGTGGATATAACGTACACCCGGGGCCCGCAGTTGATAAAGAGTGAAGATACTTTCCTGGTCGGATATGTTATCTTCGATAAACTGGAGAATTATGCCGAAGTTGATGTTGTGGAAAACGTGCAGAAGTATCTGAACGATAAGATTGAAAAAGGCGAGTTTGTTGTTCCGGCAGGAGTGAGCTACGTGTTTACGGGTAATTATGAAAATCAGATAAGGGCAACAAAAAGGCTGATGCTTGTTATTCCGGTTAGTCTGCTGGTAATATTCCTGATACTCTATTTTCAGTTCAGGTCGGTTGCAACATCATCAATGGTGTTCTCGGGTATTTTCGTTGCTTTTTCAGGTGGATTTATTATGATATGGCTTTACAGTCAGGGATGGTTCCTGAACTTTGATGTGGCGGGTATCAGTATGCGGAATCTGTTTCAGATACATACTGTAAACCTGAGTGTTGCGGTCTGGGTGGGATTTATCGCACTGTTCGGTATTGCAACCGACGACGGTGTGATAATGGGAACTTATCTGACACAGGTTTTTGATAAAGAGAAGCCCGGAACTGTCAGGGCAATAAGGGAATCGGTTCTGCACGCAGGCAGTAAAAGGGTTCGCCCTGCAATGATGACAGCCTCCACGGCTATAATAGCTTTGATACCTGTTTTGTCGTCAGTGGGTAAAGGCTCCGACATACTGGTACCTATGGCAATACCCTCTTTCGGAGGAATGCTGCTTCAGGTGATGACGATGTTTGTGGTTCCGGTGCTGTACAG
>CAYOZZ010000106.1:0-3076 GCA_964408535.1 uncultured Bacteroidales bacterium
GTATTAGCGGGGTTGTTTCTCTGACTTTTTTTATCTATTCCTGTATGTTGTCAGGGAACCCATGAGGATATCGTCGGTAACGAAAGATTTTGATATTTGTGTACTTACTGATTTTGGATTTTATTTTCCTTTCAACATTAGATTTTTTAATCTACTTTTGTTTCTAAAGTTTTAACGTATGAGATATATTAATTTCCTGGTATTCTTATTTATTCTGTCGGGGTGTGGTACTCCCGAATTCAAACAACCTGAGGATGTTACGGCTGTTTTGGATATGGCAGGTGATAACAGGGCTGAGCTTGAAAAGGTAATTCGGCATTATAAAGATAACGGTGATGTAATAAAAGAGGAGGCGGCATATTTTCTGATTGGTAATATGAAGGATCACGGTTATGTTAAATATCAGCTTGTTGACACCGCCGGTAATCCGGTAAAATTTGATGTTTTAAGTTATCCTGATTATGATCATATGGTTTCGGGATGGGATTCCGTTGAATCGAAGATTGGAAGCATACACTATAAAACCGATACTGTTATTAAGGATTACAATGTTATAACCGCTGATTATCTGATAAAAAATATTGATCTTGCTTTTAAAGTCTGGGACGAAAATCCGTGGTCGAAAAGACTTAGTTTTGATCAGTTTTGCGAGTATATTTTACCTTACCGGGGGAGCAGCGAACCGCTTGACGACTGGAGACAATATTTCATTGACGAATTCAGCTGGTTAAAAGATTCGATAACCGACCCGTCCGATCCTGTAGAGGCTGCAATACTGGTTAATAATTCCATTAAATCGTGGTTCAGATTCGATCCGATTTATTATCGCCATCCTACCGATCAGGGAATTGTGGAAATGCTTGATAGTAAAGCCGGAAGGTGTGAGGATATGACCAATCTGGCAATCTTTGCTATGAGGGCAAACGGTATTCCCGTAATGAGTGATTTTACTCCTTACTGGGCAAATTCGGGGAATAATCATGCATGGAATGCTACTCTGAATAAGAAAGACAGTGTAATTATTTTTATGGGTGGGGGAGCCAATCCCGGAGAATACGGGCTTGGCGGAAAGCTTGCAAAAGTTTACCGTAAAACCTTTGCAATACAGAAAAACAGTTTGGCAGAGCGTAAAGATAAATGGGAAAAGGTGCCGCCCTATCTCGGAAGCAGCAACATTAGAGATGTAACATCTGACTATGTGTCGGTTAAAAATATAAAGATTAAACTTACGGAGGAATTGCCCGACAGTACAAAATATGCATATATCTGTGTGTTCAATTCGGGTGAATGGAAAGCAATTGACTATGCAAGAGTTTACGGTCAAAAGGCCTCATTTCATAATATCGGAAGGGGTATTGCTTTTCTGCCGGCTTATTACATTGACGGATCAATTGTTCCTGCCGGCAATTCTTTTATTCTGACGGATTCGGGAAAGGTTATATATAAAAAACCTGACCTGAAAAATCTTTTGACATTGAAACTGATTTCTACAACGAGAAAAGTTACAAAGGATGCAACCGATACATCGGAGAAGGCATTTTTTGAGAATGACAGGAATTATACATTATATTATTGGAATAATAAATGGGTTAAGGCCGGGTCGAAAAGGGCAGGGGATGGGCCTCTTGTTTTTGAAAAGGCTCCGTCTAACGCAATTTTTTGGCTGGTTGCCGAAGGTTCGAGAAAAGATGAACGAATTTTTACAATTGATAAAAACGGAGAGCAGGTTTGGTGGTAAGTAAGCTGTGATTTTTTTAAAAAGCCGGATCTTTTTTGTTTTTATTCAAAATTATCCAATAAAGAATGATTATAAATAACGAAAATAAAATAAGAAATTTCAATGCAAATTTGCTCATTTCTAAATGTTTTTATTACCGTTAACTTATTTTTTTATACCGATTACTTATTATTGGTTGATTTTTCTAAAAAATCTTTTATTTTTGTTGAAATATTTTTAGTAAAAACTTCCTTGCATATATTTAAAAAAGGTGTAACTTGTGCCACTTTTAGAGCAATGGTTGATTACAATTGAAATATAGCTTACAGGTCAGGTTGAAAAACGGTAAACTATAGTTTCATTGTTTTAGGTTTTTTAAGAATATAAAATATTGATTAAGAGAAAGTTATTTTAAAAACAGGTTCAATTTATTATATGTTAATCAAATAAAATTAATATGAAAAAAAGAATTTTACCTTATGGCTTTGTTACTTTGCTGATTGCAGGATTCACTGCATTCTTTTTGATCTCAGCTACAGAAAATGAGGTTACCCCGCCGGGTAATGATGCTGTTGGAGGCAATAGTATCGTCAAAGCAAAGGAGTACTTGGCAAAAATCAGGAATAATCAAACAACTGGTGTTCTTGATCCGAGAGATGAACTAAAAGCAAGGCAACAAATACAAGCGATGGCCTCTTTTAAGTCATCAACTGCTAATGATCTGGACTGGATTGAAATGGGACCCGATAATATTGGCGGAAGAACCAGAGCTTTGCTTTTTGATAATCGCGATCCGAATGGAAATACAATTTATGCTGCCGGTGTCACCGGAGGTATTTTCAAAACAGTAAACTTTGGTGCAACATGGCATAAAGTTAATACTTCTGTCGAAAACCTTTATGTATCCTGTATGATACAGTCCGACGACGGTACAATTTATGTCGGAACGGGAGAAGGTTTTGATGCAAATAAGTACACAGCCCTCGGAGAGATGGGGTATAACACGGGTTTTATTGGTACCGGAATTTATAAATCGGGAAACGATGATAATTTTTCACTCGTTTCAGGTACGGAACCTGCAGCAAATAGTGATATTGTTGACTGGGCTTATGTTAATGAAATTGCCATAGATTCAGACGGAAAACTGTGGGCTGCAACAAATACGGGTCTTAAAGTTAAAACCGGTAATGGCTGGGTAATAGCAACATATACTGATACAACAGGAACAGTTGTTGAGCTTTCGGGGCAGGCATTTGATGTTAAAGCCGGTGACGGTGTTGTTGTTGCCGCTGTTGAAGGCAAGGGGTATGTGTCGGGAGGCAGTGCAAACGGTTTTGTTGGAATTTCCTATGGTCTTGA
>CAYOZZ010000107.1:0-11711 GCA_964408535.1 uncultured Bacteroidales bacterium
CCGGCACAAATCAAACAATCCCTTCCATTGCCTCCGATTGTTCTTCCATACTCTCTATCAGACGGAACTGAACCCTGGCACGTGTCAGGTTATGCTCCGGATACTTTGTTTTGTAATAGACATCACCGTCGAGATAATCCGTCAGAAAACGTAATCCGATAATAAAAGTCATCACGCGTGCGGAAAAAGGAAGATATTTCAACTCGGTTTCCGTCAACACCTGTCTTGTCTCTGAGAGGAAACCCTTTGTAAACGCTTTGTAATATTCAATATTCATCGAAACACGGCTCAGGTCTTTTTCATCTTCGTTGGCAGTATTTGTGAATGTCCTGATTGCATCGCCGAAATCGTAATGAATATAACCCGGCATTACCGTATCAAGGTCAATAACGCAGATAGCTTCTCCGGCATCATTGAATAAAACGTTGTTGATTTTCGTATCGTTATGAGTAACCCGTAAAGGTATCTCCCCGGTTTGTCCAAGCTGCAATATTTTTCTCATTTCTTCCGCCCGCTTTTCGACAAAATCAATTTCACCACGAACCCCCTCTACCCTTCCTGCAACATCGGCTTTAAGAGCATTATTAAAATTATCCATCCTGAAATCAATATTATGAAAGTCGGGTATAGTTTCAACAAGAGTTTCAACCGGAAAACCGGAAAGCAACTTCACAAAATGGCCGTAAGCTTTTCCTCCTTTGAACGCAATTTCGTCATTTTCAACAAGATCATAACTCTTGCTCCCTTCAATAAAATTCATTACACGCCAATAGTTACCTTCATCGTCATTGACAAAATATTTTCCCGAATCCGATTTCAAAAGCCCGGCAACCTGCATAACCGAACCTGTCCCGGCCAATTTTCCGGAAATATACTGCGTCACTTTCACAATATTGCCGGTCAGACCTTCAACATTTTTAAAAATACGATGGTTAACCCTCTGCAAGATAAATCTGCCGCCGGCAGTTTCAACCTTATATGTGTCATTAATATGTCCCGAGCCGAAAGGTGTGATACTATTCACATTTTTCACACCGGGAAAACGGTTGATAATCTTAATTAAATTTTCCACTATTAAATATTTTTGGCATTAATGATATTTTACAAACAACCGGCCGTCACCAATTTTAAAAGCGGTCAGCCCACAGAATGAAACAATATCCACACTTTTATTACCGAAACAAGCGTCCACGGTTGTCATCTTCTCTTCTCTTCCCCACAATATGAGACAAGCGTCCACGCTTGTCATCCCCCCCACACAAAATGAGACAAGCGTCCACGCTTGTCATCTGAATTTATTTCTTGCCATCAGAATTTACTACCAAAGTTTCTCAGGATAAACACCCTTCTTAATAAGCTCAGCTATATTTCTTACAGCATCATCCTTATCCTCTTTATAAGTAACACCGAACCATTTATCCTGTGACTCAAGGACTTTCATTTTTATCCTATCTTCTTTGATAAGGTCATTTACCACAGTAGGAATATAGAACTCGGCTTTCGGATTACCGGAATTAGCTTTAATAAACTTGGCAAAAGCCGTTTCCAAATAGTTAAAATACGAAGGGGTAAATCCCCAGATATTCATTGACACATCTTCATCACCGGTCAGTTCCATTTCTGAGCCGTCATTCAGTTTTGTAATTATTTTACCTCCTGTTCTTTCTATGTGAGTTCTTTCAACAACAGTTTTCAGGAATCCGTTTTCATCCGTTTCACATACTCCCCGGGAAACATATCCGTGCTCCGACAAAGTGTACTTAAGTTTATAACCAACCATACAATAATTGGGAAACTCTTCGGAATATACTTCATTCATATAGCCGGCAATCAACTGATAGGCTGAGGGACCATAAAAATCATCTGCATTGATTACAACGAAGGGCTCATTTATCACATCTTTCGTAACGAGAACGGCATGACCCGTACCCCAAGGCTTTGTCCGTTCACCCGAAATTTCAATTCCATCCGGGACATTGTCCAATTCCTGAAAGACGTACTCCACATCTATTTTCCCTGACAGTTTACCGTTAAAAGTCTCTTTGAATGCATCGGCGAAACTCTCCCTGATGACAAAAACGACTTTCCCGTAGCCTGCCCTGATTGCATCATAAATGGAATAGTCAATTATTGCCTCTCCGTTCGGCCCGACAGGATCAACCTGTTTCAGACCTCCGTAGCGGCTTCCCATTCCGGCCGCAAGAATTAAAAGTGTTGGTTTCATATTTCAAATTTTATTGTTGATTCTTTTTCCGAAATACCTGTGAGGTTAATTTTTAACCATCGTCAAGAACCTTAAAGTTAATGATTTACTTTACTCTTTTTCCGATTTTATGACCTTTTGTAGCAAAAAACAGAATAATAAGGTAACAGGGAACCAAAATCCAGTATGCCTCACGACTTCCTATTGATTCAATACCTGCAAGATATCCGTAAAGCAACGGCACCAGTGCGCCACCGGCGATTCCCATAATCATAAAAGCCGAACCGACCTTGATAAACCTTCCGAGACCGTCAATTGCAAGCGGCCAGATAGCAGGCCACATAATTGAGTTTGCAAAACCCAAAGCTGCAATAAACAATACCGATGTATATCCGTTTGTTAATGTCGCAATTATTGTAAACAGAACACCGAGCATAGCAAAATATTTAAGTGCATTTTGTTGCGAAATAAATTTCGGTATTGCAATTATTCCCACAAAATATCCGACAATCATAGCAAAAAGGGTAAAGGAGGAGAAAAATTTAGCCTCGGCAAGGTCAAAGCCGAGTGAATTTCCGTATGCTATCAGTGTATCAACTGCAACAACTTCGGCACCCACATAGAAGAATATTGTCATTACACCAAGCCACAGGTACGGATATTGAAAAATACTGGTTCTCTTTTCCTGTCCATCCTCAGTAACTTCATCATCTTCAGTTTCAATATCGGGTAATGCCGAATATCTTATCATAATTGCAAGCAACGCAAGAACTACAGCCATTACGACATAGGGCAAAATAACCTTATGCGACAGCATATCAAGTTCAGCGGCTTTGGCTGTTGCATCCATTGAGGCAACCTGTTCTTTTATTTTATCAATCCCGTCAAGAACAATAGCTCCGAGAATTATCGGGCTTAAAATTCCGGCAAATTTATTTGCTACCCCCATTATGCTTATCCTTTTTGCAGCACTTTCAATCGGACCGAGGATAGTAACATAAGGATTTGATGCCGTTTGCAGAATTGCAAGACCCGTTCCCTGAACAAAAAGCCCGAGCAGGAACCACCAGTAAGTTCTTGTCAATGCAGCCGGGACAAAAATCAATGCTCCGACAGCCATAATTATCAGTCCCAGCGACATACCATTCTTGAAGCCGGTTTTTTCCAGCACTTTCGATGACGGGAGTGCCATAACGAAATAGGAAATATAAAAGGCAAAAGTAACGAGATACGATTCGAAAGATGTAAGCTCACACGAAATCCTGAGATAGGGTATCAGCGTAGCATTCAGCCAGGTTACAAATCCGAAAATAAAAAATAAAACCCCGATAATGATTATTGGGATTGTGTAATTTGTTCTTGCGTTCGAGGTTGAATCTGTCATATTTACATTCTTTAAATGAAGATGCAAATATATTGTTATATTTTTATCGGTAAATATTATTGAATAAAAAGTTTATAACTAATAAAAAAAAGTGTACCTTCCGATACACCTTTAGTTATTCTTATTCTGCCATTATTTGACTCTGTGAGCAACGGTTTTCGTTCCCCCTCCCCTTCTCTTTTTGTATTTGGAATATCTATTATAATTTTCACCGGGAGTTTTTTTCTTTAATTGTCCTTTGTTGTTTTTATAAATTTTTCTTGCCTTTGCAGGATGCTTTTCAGCATCACGTTTTATCTCTTTATATTTATCGGGATTTTTTTCTGCTGCACGATAATACTTTTTTGTTGTTCCCGGATTTCTGTTTGCATCTTTTGCAACAACTTTAGCATCTTTCGGATGCTTTACAGCATGACGTTTGTAATCGGCAGCCTGCTTAGGATGTTTTTTTGCCGCTCTCTTCACTTTTGTTTGTCTTGAAGTTTCCGGCTTATCGGTTGTTTGCCCCGTTACTGTTCCGAGTGACAGCGTTACAGCTGCAATCACCGAAAGAACTGTTAATTTTGAAGTTTTCATTTTATTTCTTTTTCGTTAATACTATGATTGTTTTGTCATAATACACCGGGGTTAGTGATTACCCCTATTAAAACTTCAAAACAAATAAAAAGGCTGCCGGAAAACGGCAGCCTTTCAATCTGGATATTGAATCCCGAAAGATTCATATTTGCAAAGATGTTAAAAGAACGATTTCATTTTTAGGTTATAAGGTAAATCCCTATTTCTTGGCGCCGGGAACCTGTGAAGATTTCCCTAAATTAGGAATTGCCAAATCATTTTTATCACTATTGTCTGTCTGTCCGTCCATATTCATATCATTACCCGAATAATCTGATGTACCTGCTGACATTTCCCATATATTAATATCATATTGGCTGACAACATTACTGCCGGAAACATCGCCACCATACATTCCCCACACTCCGGCAGACAATTCTTTCTGTCCTGCCGCTCCACCGTAAGCAGCTCCCGACACTGTAAAATCATAAGAGTAATTATCATTATCACGAACAAGCCGTGTAGCCGATATGACAGCAAGATGATTTCTGTGAATAACAACAGGATAGAGTTTTTCATCGTAAGAAACAGTGCATTGCAAAATGCTAACACCGTTAAGGTCGCATATTTTTCCGTCATTAAGCAGGAATGCTGCCCGTGTTTCAACAACCGTTCCTTCGTTGGCATTCGACACATCAGAGGCATCGCGCAACTCAATCAATACCCAGTCAACAACATTCGCAGGTATTGATGTTACCGCTTCACTTCCGTTGTAATTCCATGGAGAAGTATTAAAAGGCTGCGACAGCGGTATCAGGTTTTTATTTTTCAAATCGGTATTCATCCCGGAGCCGTTAAACGGACCTTCGAGATAAGCAGCCAGATACAAATTAACATCAATATCCGTCCAAAATACTCTGTCATAAGTGTCATATTCATATTCAGGACCTGCAAGGTCACCACTAGCAGACTGAAATGTTGCAATACCTGTATTTGTTGCTTTTGAAACATTGCGTGACATACTTCCGTTTTCCTCAAACACGGTATTATGCGCAGTAAAACTGTTTGAGCCGTTCAGCACGATATAAACGGAACTATATGTTGTATTACCGTTTCGGAAGATACAATCATTAAATGCTTTTGAGGAATTTATTATTCCGCCCGGCATAATTGAAACACCGAAATCACTCATATATTCGAAAATTGCACGTTCGGCTGCAATTGTTCCTCCGCTGTTTACGAAGAAATCATATCTCCCCGGATTATAGTGTGTTACCTTTGCGTAATTTGCCGCACCGCCAATAACGTTTATTGTTCCTCCGTTATTTATTCTCAGATCATTGTTCTGATCAATTTTCAGTGTTGCTCCTGCATCAACATTTAAAACGCCACCTGAATTTATATCCAAATCACCTGTTGATGTAAATGTATGACCTCCGAGATTTACAGTTGCATTTTGTATTGAAACATCGGCATTATAGCCACAAAAGATATTGGAATTAAAATTAACCGACTGTGATTTTGAGCCGTCTTTTCCTGAATTTGAAGAGCCTTTGACAGAGGATTTATCAATTACCAATGCGTTGAGTATTCCGCTCGAAGGACTAAAATTAATATCGGCATCTTTGTCTGAAATCAAATTTATTGTATTTTTATTGGTTGAAACATCGAAATAACCGTTGGAATTAACAATAAAACTTCGTTCGATATAATGCGACAACCCGTTAACATTATCAGCCCAGGTTCCGAAATTAACAGCAATATCCATATTGATGTATATGTTACTGTTCGGCTTGAAAGCACCTGAAGGTTTTTCAATAAGAACATAACCGAACTTTTCCTCGGATGCGGCGGCATAAACTACCTGATTGACCGTACCGTCAAAAATAACGGTTGAGTTTCCAGGATAAAATCCATGTGTTGTTGAGATTGTACCGTTATCATCTGTCCATTGACCTGCTATATATATTGTTGCTCCCGTATCATCGGCGTTAAGTCCGTTGCCGGCACCGATACTTAGGTTTCCGTCAATATTCAAACTTGAATAATCGTTCATCTCCAGAGTACCGTCTGTAATCTGTAAATGGCTTTTAACATTAACTGTAATGCCGTTATCAAGTTCCAGTCCGTTAATACCTGTATATGACTTATCAACAGTTAAGTTGTAGAAAGTTTCATCAGTATTGATATCGGCCGGAGTTGCACCGTTGAAAACAACTAAACCGTTACCTTCAATAAATCCGGCATCACCAACATTGTTTGTCCAGTCGCCTCCGACAAAAACAGTATGGTCGTTACAATCGAAACTACCTCCGCTGACAGTTAAATCCCCTGCTATTGTAATATCGTGATTTGTAGTGGAACCCAATGAGTTAAAAATTACATTATTAAAAATACCCGAACCGGCACTGTACTGATTTATATCGCTTCCATTAAAAACAAAAGAGCTGCCATTAGAACCTTTGGTAAAATCAAAAGTGCCGTAATAATTGAAATTACCTGTCAGTTCGATATTATGGTCAGACCAGTTTTCCATTGTAACTCCGTTAGCAATGTATAAAAAGTGGTTTATAACCAAATCTTCGGTACTATTCCCCGAGACTTTCACAACTGCACCCGGAGATTTAAAACACCTTAGTCTGGAAAAAGAAGAATTGGAACTGTAATTTATTATCCAGTTATCACTGTCTCCTTTAAAATCAACAAAGCCGTTGTTCAGGTTTACATTGGCACCGTTGTTAAATATCCAGTTGCCATAAACATTTATCTTTGCATTATAGGCGGTTATGTTGGCAGATGAACCGTACATCCAGCCAACAGAACTCATAGCATTAAATACCGAATTGGTGTGAAGCATTTCAAGTTCACCAAAAATGGTTACAGTGTTGCCGACAGTAAGCGAATTATCCCTGATTATCAATGAAGCATCAGAGCCTATCGTAAGTTCGTTGCCAACAGTCAAATCATTATTAACCAAATCGAAAGTGCCGGAAGTAACATCAAGGTCATTTGAAATTTCAAAATCGGTATTTAACGATACCGTATTCGATTTACCGCCTGCTTTCGTACTTTTGTCAATAATAACATTGTATAATGAACTACCGTTTACCTGATACAAAGACATATCGGATGTACCGTAAAACTCAAATGTTCCGGCAGTAGGATGAAAATCTGTTCTGTAACTTAAAAAGCCTCTGGATGTTCTGATTGTTCCTCCTGTAATATTATCGTAAAAAGTGTATGGGCCGTTATATATTTTAATAGTCAAATCTGTCATATCCAAAACTCCTCCGCTCATATTTATGGAAGCGTTTGCACTTAATGGCCAGTGCGAAAGACCAGAACCGATGATATTGACAGTTCCGCCGGAAATTATCAGACTACCACTAAAATCCAGATAACCGCCCGAATTTTGCGAAATATTTAAAGTTCCTGCTCCAGTTCCGTAGGTACCGAATATTCCGTTCTCAACCAAATCATTAATATTAATCGTTCCTCCTGCCGAAAAACAATTTATAACTCCCCCCTGATCCAAAGAATTAATATTTACAACGGAAGAATTATCCAGTTGTAAATGACTTGAAACATTATCCATATCAAGAAGACCTGTAACATCCAGACCACCGGCATGAACCAAAAACAAATCGTTTAATAACAAATTATGCATCGTCAATGGTGCATAATTACTTACTACATGTGTAGTAGTACCTTCAACAACAACAACATCGTTAAATGCTGAATATCCATAAATATTTTGCGTCCCTGAAAGAGCCGAGAAGGTGACAGTTCCTGTTCCTGCAATAAAACCTGTTGTTCCAACCGTATTATGCCAGTTGCCATAAAGTACCACATCATTATTCCCACAATCGAAATATCCTGAAGAAATTGACAAATTACCTTTAACGGTTATGTCCGCATTGGTGGAGGTTACACCCTTTCCGGTACCGGAATTGAACTCAATGTTATTAAATATTCCTGAGCCCGATGAATATTTATTTAAACTCGCATCATCAAAGATAACCGTTCCTGTATTACTATTTTTTGTAAAATCAAAATTACCGTAATAGTTGAAATTACCTTTAATATGAATATCCTTATCGGCATCACTTTCAAAATTACAACCTGACGAAATAAATACGAAATTATTGATATACAAATCATTTGAAGAATAATCGCTAAAGCGCACCGTTTTATAAACTCTTATTTTATAGAAACTTGCATTTGAACTGTTGCAAATTATAAGTGCTGTTCCCGCACCTTTAAAATCCACAAAACCGTTATTGAAATTAGCATTAGAGCCACTGTAAAAATTCCATTGGCCGTAAGCATTAATCTTAGCCTGTCCGGCTGTTACTAATGCTGTAGAACCCGACCTCATATAAACGTTTCCATAAACATTAAGAACGGAAACGTCATCCAGTAAACGGACCTCGCCATAAACATTCAAATCGCCATTAAGAGTCATTGTTTTCCCATATAGTTTAATAGCACTACCGGTGCCAATTGTAAGGTTGTTACACACAGCGTTACCAAGTTGTATTCTGGGATTAATAGTTCCTGTCGGGATGTTGACATTTTCAGATGATGTTGGAATATGGCCAAGCGACCAGTTGCCGGAATTGTTCCAGTAAGAGTTTGTTGCTCCTGTCCAGTTATTTGTCTGGGCAATTATTAGCCCCGGCGTAACCATTGCAATAAATGCAATTAAAAATGCAATTTTTTTCATAGTAATTTTTTTTGTTTCCATACCTGTATTTATTTTAAATTAATAGTTTTCAAAAAGGTCTTTTCATTATTCATATAAATTTTAAGGTGGACTGTTTTTATATTTTCAGGAAGCTCAAATACTTCAAACTCCGTATCCGTTATGTCTCTTTCCATCTCAAACCCGCTGTTGTCGTTTAACGATATTAGTCCGTTTTTAACCAATCTGTCGAATTGAATAAATATTTTGTTGTTATTTGTTGTTGTAATTATCATCACCCTTTTCACACGATTATTTTCGTGCAAATAAATACCGGTTAATCCGGGCAGGCAAATAAAACAGGTTATCTATGGGTTATCACAGTATGATATACAGGTTATCATTAGGTTATCATTTTGTTAAAACGCCATCCTTAAAAGACTGTCTCTCAGCCTCATTCAATTTTTTATACGCTGTTAAGGGCAACAAGTGAAAAATAAATACGGTTTCATTGCAGATTTTATTAATTTTGTCATATCGGATTATGAATTGGTAAATCTTCTTAACATATGAGGTATCTATTAACCCTTCTTTTTGTTTTATTATGTGCTATAGCAAACTATTCCCAGACAAAAAATTTTTCGATTCCCGAAGAACTGATTATCAAAGCCGACAGTTTGTTGGGTAGTGATAATAAGTCTGCCATTGAGCTTGCACATAAAGTATTGAGTGAATTCGGAAGTAATGACAAGTATCTGACAGAGTCATCAATAGTACTTGGTATCGGATATAAGAATCTCGGGAAATACGATTCGTCACTGTACTTTTCGGACAAAGGGCTTAAAAAAGCATTGAAAATAAGTGACACCATTAGTATCATCAAATTATACTCGTCAAAAGGTGTTGTTTATTATCTGAGAGCCGAATATTTAAGCTCGGCAAACAGTTTCAAAAACGCCGTAAAGTTTTATAATGATTTCGGATATAATTCGGAAGAGCTTTCTCCATTGCACTTTGCCAAAATTTTGAACAATGTTGCATCTGCATACATCAAAACGGGTCTGACCGATTCGGCTTTGACATACTTTATAAAATCTTATGAAATACGTAAAAAAAATCAAGCTCCGAAAAGAATGCTCATCGTAAGTAAACTGAATATCGGAAGTGTTTACCTTGCAGTTGAAGATTTTGATAACGGTGAAAAATGGATTGACGAAGCTCTTAAATGTGCTACCGAGACAAAAGACTCAAGCTTAATGGAAAAATGTTATACGAATCTCGGTATAATATTTAAAAAGAAAGGGGATACGGTCAAAGCGGTTGAAAACTATAAAAACAGCCTTGTTATCAGTAAAAGATTGGGGAATTACAGAGATCAGGCCATTGTTCTTCAAAACCTTGCTATGTTGAGCCAAAGCAGGAATAAATTCACAGAAACATATGATTACCTGCATAAAGCTCTTCGAATAAACAACAAACTAAAAGCCAACAACTCGGGTGTTCATATCGGATTAAGCAATCTGTTTTTGAAAAAACAAGTTTATGACAGCTCCGTATTTCATTCAAAAAAAGCAATTGAGCTTGCAAAAAAGAATGGTGATATTTCATATCAGATAGAGGGTTATAAACTTCTTTATAAAGTTTATAAATTAACAAAACTCTATTCAAATGCGCTTAATGCTCACGAAAAGTATGTAATGTTGGAGGACTCTGTTATGACAAAAGAGAACAGGGAGTATATTCAAAATTTAAAAACCGAATTTGAAACGGAGAAAAAAGAGGAAGAAATAGCATTTTTAAAAAAAATAAATGAGAGTGAGGCCGTAAAAGCTGCTGCCGTACAGTCAAAACAAAAACTGATAATCATTTCCGCTTTGTTAAGCCTTATACTTGTAATTGTACTTGCTATTTCAATTATCATAAAAAGAAAAAAGGATAAAAAAATATATGCAGTCGAAAAGCAACTGCTTGAAACCGATTTAAAAAACAAGGACCTCGCAAGTAAGGAGCTTCAAACGGAAATCACATTCAAAACCAAACAACTTACTACCCACGCACTGAATATGATGCAAAGGAATAAGATGCTGACCGATATTCGTGAAAAACTTCAGGGGATGTCGAAAAAGGTCAAGGAAGAGTTCGTAATGGAATTCAAATACATGGTAAGGGATATTAACCGGATTCAGAAAACGGAAAAAGACTGGGATTTGTTTAAAAAATATTTCGAAAGCGTAAATAAAGACTTTAACAGAAAACTTGCGGAAATTAATTCCGGATTAAGTACAAATGATTATCGCCTGGCTGCATTAATAAGTTTAAATCTGAACATTAAAGAGACGGCAGCTGTGCTGAACATTACACCAAACAGTGTAAAACTCGCCCGTCATCGTCTGCGCAAAAAACTAAATCTTGATACAGGTGAAGATATTTATACTTTTTTGAGTAAACTTTAAAGTAGTACCTGGGTTATTAAGTTAATCCGGCACCTGACAGCTTTCACCTTCATTCATCAACCATACTTCATTTTTATCCGTATTATTCGATTGTCCGTCAAGATTCAAATCCGAAGATAAGTATCCCGAAAACCCTGTTTCTAATAGCCAGGAGGTTGTTTTGTCCGAATCATTAACGGTATTGTCGGTGTTAGCATCGCCACCGAACATTCCGAAAATTCCGTTTCCGAGGTCTTTTTGGGCATCCGTGCCGTAAGCCTGATTGTTACCGGTTGTAAAATCGTAAGAATAAACCCCGCCGGATTCTGTCAGTGGATTAGCCGACATTACCGGAAGATGATTTCGATGGTATATCACCACAAACAGGTTATCGGTTACGGCTGTGGAGACACACGGCCGTGTGTCTCCACCAGCCATATCGACAATTTTTCC
>CAYOZZ010000108.1:0-4548 GCA_964408535.1 uncultured Bacteroidales bacterium
TCACCTATTTGTTCCTGAGTTTCTTCTCAAGTTCGTCGTAAAGGTCGTATTCTTCATAGCGGTAGGTTTTCAGGCATATTTGCTTTAATGCGTGAATGGTTTCGACGGAATTCGGATTTATTTCAAAAGCCTTTTGCAAAAAAGGCAAAGCATTTTCATACTTTAGCTCGGCTTCTTTGTTAAAAAAGACTGTCGAGTCGGCATCGGCAGCAGTTTTTGCCTCCAGATTCAACTTAACTCCCATATTAAAATATAAAACACCGAGATTGTACCATGCAACTTCGTGTGACGGATTAACCTCAATAGCTTTTTTATAAACAGAAATTGCACTATCAATATTACTGGTTTCCAAAAGATTAGCAAGTGCAATCAGAGTACCGTAATCATCAGGTGATTTATTCAGGGATTCTTTAAACTCGGCAATACCCCGGTTTCCATATTCAGGATAATCGAGATAGACGTTGCGCCTTAAATTTCCGATATCGGACAAAACGCTATTATACAACTGTTTATAATTTGTTCTTTTATCGGGAGGTAATGCAGCGTCTTCAATTCTTTGATATTCCGATTTCACGGCACTTTCACCCTCTGTTAAAAGAGTTAGCGCACGTTCCGGATCTTTCATTTTGTAAAGATCAATCATTGCAAGTCTGTAATAGATATAACCCGTAAGAAGATCGGGTGTTTTTGCCCCCTCTTTTTCAAATAGTTCTTTTGATTTAAGGAAAAAATTATATGCTTTAACGGTATCCTGCAATTCCAGGTTGACCTGACCAAGAAGATCGAAAGCAACATACTCCTCCTTAATGTGCGTAGCAGTCACAAGGCATTCCCCGGCATACATCAATGCAACTTTCATATCCTCCGGTCCATATACACCGTCATAAACAGCATTTAACTGTGCCAATCCGGACTGAAGTAAAGGTTCATATAACCCGTCTATCTCCCTCTTAATCTCATACTTAAAAGTACCGTCGTCGAATTTCAAGGCATTCTGATAATCACTAAAAGCATTAAAAAATGCATTTTTGTAAAGTGCGATATCATTCCTGTTCTTTTCGCGTGTTGCTTTATAAAGAAGTTCGATTGATGACTTTCCGCGGTAAAAATATGCCTGGGCTATTTCATCCGATGAGAGAAAAACCAGGCTGTCGAGCGCCTTATTTAACTCCTGTAGTGCCATCCTGTAATCACCTCTTTGATATGCGTCAATTCCTTTCACAACCTCTTTATCAGGCTGGGCAAAGAGTGCTGAAGACAAACAAATAAAAAGTACTACGGAATAGTGCATTATTTTTAACATAAATAATATCTTATCTTTAATAAACCGTTCTAAATATATACAAAAATACTAAACTTTCTAAGAATACAACATTTAAATATTAGAGATTTTCCCATAACGACTTAACGAAATAATTTTATATAATTAAAAAATTACTACCTTTGCGATAAACAGTAAATAATATGCCGACGGTTTTTTGGGTAAAGGGATACCGGTTTTTTTCGTTAGTTTTGATTGTTATGAGCCGATGCATATACACGTTATATTTAACAACAAAGAATGCAAATATTGGCTAACTAATGAAGCAAATGTTATTTTAGCTGATAATTATAACTTTAATAAAACGCAATTGAATTTTATAAAAAATGCAATAATTGATAATTATTCACTGATAAAAAAGGTATGGGATGAGCACTGTAAAGACATTAAAAAATAGAAGATCAATAAGAGATAATAAATTTTCGCTAAAAGAACTTCCTACTTTCAGATCGCTTGAACTGGAGGGCAACAATTTAGTATTTACACTTACTGACAACAGAATAATAAAAATTCCTGTTTCGTGGATTTCAGGATTAAAAGATGCCTCAAAAGAACAATTATTGAAATGTTCCATCAATGGCCACTTTATTTTTTGGGATGATTTGAATGAAGTAATAGGTGTAAAAAACCTACTTGACGGTTCTGTTGTTCCAAATCAAAAAAAGATATCACATTAATATTCCAATAACCCCGTTACCGCCTCAAAAATCTTCTCTTCATCCGGCAGTATAGCCTTTTCAAGTATCCTGTTAAACCCTACGGGTGTGAATTCAGCTCCTACCCTTTTAACGGGAGCATCAAGATATTCAAACGCTTCCTCTGTTATCATTGCCGCCAGTTCGCCCCCAAAACCACCGAACACTTTATCTTCGTGCACAACAAGTACCCTGTTTGTCTTCTTCACCGAATCAAGAACAGTTTGTTTGTCAAGAGGAATTAATGACCGTATATCAACAACCTCAATATTTAAACCTTTTTCAGAAGCTACTTTTTCAGCAACTTTCAAACACATTTGCGTTGTATTTCCGTAGGTTATTATTGAAAGGTCATCTCCGGCTTTTCTTATTCTTGCCTTGCCGAACGGGACTTCAAAATCATCAGGCACTTCAGTTTCCGCTGCCGGGTCATTGTATAATGCTTTGGGTTCGAGAAATAATGTCGGACCTTTCGAGCGGATACTCGTTCGCAGCAATCCTGCTGCATCGTCGGCAAAAGAGGGATAAACAACCCTTATTCCGGGAAAAGTAGCCAATGCTCCTTCAATAGTCTGTGAATGATAAAGTCCCCCGCCGATATATCCACCTGACGCAAGTCTGATAGTGACATTCGGAGAAAATTTTCCGTTCGTACGCCAATATTCGTGAGTCATTTCAACAAACTGCTCCATTGCCGGCCAGAAATAATCGGCAAACTCGGCACCCTCGACAACTATTCGTATTTTATCGTCAAAACGGCTCATTCCGTTGGCTGTTCCCACAATAAAATCCTCGGCAATAGGTGCATTGAAAACCCGCTGTTTACCAAACTCCTGCTGCATACCTTTTGTTACGTTAAAAATCCCGCCTTTATCCTTGTTGGCAACATCCTGTCCCCAAATATAGGTGTCGGGATTACGTCTGAACTCGGATTTAAGTGTCTCATTCAGAGCTGTAATGAACTTCTTCTTTTCACCTTTTCCCTCAGATGTTCCGTCAGGATACTTTTCGGAAACATAGGGCTCGGGAATTAGAAAATCGAAAATGGAAGCCGGAGCAGGATCAGGTGAAGTAATCGCCTCTCTGTGAGCCTTTGACAACTCTTTCTTCACTTTTGCATCAATGGCATCAAGCTCACTTTCAGTAAATCTTTTTGCCGCAATCAAAACGTTTCTGTATCTCAAAAACGGGTCGGCAGCCCTGACACAATGCAGCTCGTTTTCATCACGGTAAAGCTCATGCTTGTCCGAATTGGAATGAGCACCAATCCTGACACAGTTTGCGTGGACAATTGCAGGCATTTGGTTTTCCTTAACCCACTGCTTTGCCTCGTACATTGTATTCATCGAATCAAAGACATTCTTTCCGTCACATCTGAATATCATCAGGTTTTTAAATCCTTTGAAGTTATCGGCAGCCCTGCGGTTTGCAGTCTGATCACGCTGTGGAACCGAAATTCCGAAATGATTATCCTGAAAAACAAAAATCACAGGCAGTTTCTCTTTACTTGCACCGTTAACGGCTTCATATACATAACCTTCTGACGTTGAAGATTCGCCCTGAGAACTTATTGCCACTGCATCGGCACCGTAAATCTTTATTGCCCTTGCAACTCCGACAGCATGCAGAGTATGATTTCCGGTACAAGACGAAACATTGTGGATGTTCCATTCGGGTTTTGCAAAGTGATTCGACATATGACGACCTGCACTTGCAACGTCGGCCGCTTTTGATATCCCGTTCAGGATTATCTCCTTTGCTGTTAGTCCTGCCGAAATTGCCGTTAGCATATCACGGTAATATGGAAAAAGATGATCCCTGTTTTTTTCAAAAACCTGCCCTATGGCAAGCTGAATGCCATCGTGACCTGCATAGGGAGCATGATAAGACCAGCCGAGAGCCTGTTTTAAATAGTTGGGTGCCTTCTCATCTATTGCACGCCCCAGTGACATCAGATAGTACCAGTTTTCAAGGGTTTTCCTGCTTGTCTTCTCAATGGAATATTTCCTCGTTACAGACATATTATCTTAATATTTTCTTATTTTATTCAACTTAAATTCTACCGAAATATCAGTAGCATCAGGAACAATTATATTAACCGTTTGTTCATTTGTAACATTCCTGAAAATAATCCGTAAATACAAACAGGTTTATCAAATCTAAATCAAAGCAAAAAGTAAAACTCTCATAATTATTAAAAAGCCTGAAATTAAAATAATTACAGGCTTTTTATTTTTTATACCGGTAATGTCCGATTATTTTTAAATTGAACAAACAGTCTTCAATTTCCTAAAGGACTCTATTTAGTGAACAATCTTTAATAACCAAATTGTCAGACTTCGTCTTCGCTCAGTCTGACCGGGAAACAACTTTCTAATGGTAATAACAAACCCGGCACAAATCAAACAATCCCTTCCATTGCCTCCGATTGTTCTTCCATACTCTCTATCAGACGGAACTGAACCCTGGCACGTGTCAGGTTATGCTCCGGATACTTTGTTTTGTAATAGACATCACCGTCGAGATAATCCG
>CAYOZZ010000109.1:0-5306 GCA_964408535.1 uncultured Bacteroidales bacterium
TATATTTGCAATATCATTACATAAATTCACAATAATGAAAAAACACTTTACACTTCCGCTTTTTAAATCATTAATTATCATTCTTCTATCAACAAATTCATCTGTTTTTACCTATGCACAATATTCTCTCGACTTTGACGGCGGTGAAGATTATGTTGCTCTTAACGGCACCGACATTCCTCCGCCATGGACAGTTGAAGTGATGGTAAATAAAAACGAAACCGACAACTATCAGCATCTTATGACCGGTAACGACGGAAACAGCGGGATACGTCTCGAACAATACTGGGGCACAAAAATCGGTTTTACCCATTCGGGGGTTGCCGACTGGTATTTCAATTATATTGCACCCGTCGGGCAATGGATACAGGTTACGATAACAAACGACGGAACGGATACAAAACTGTTTGTTGACGGTATTTTGAACAGCTCTGTAAACGCTTCGATCAACTTCCCGATGAAATGGATAAGTAAAAATACCGAATATGCTTCATTGAAAGCAAAAATTGATGAACTGCGTATTTGGGATATTGTTTTAAGTGATGATGTTATACTTCAATACGCAAACCAGCCTGTCGGACCCGACCATCCCAATTACGACGACCTGCAACACTATTACAAATTCGATGAAGGTTCGGGGAATATCTGTTACGATTCAAAAGGCGACCTTGACGGCACAATCTTCGGAGCAACATATTATATTGATACAGACCACGATGCAGGCATTAAGGCACTTGTTGCACCCGCTATAACTCCCGACAATTATTCATCGAACGAGCCTTTGATTGTCAGAGTTAAAAACTACGGGTTTCAGGAGATTAATGAAAACTTTGATGTTGGCTATATGCTCGAAGGTGTTTTACAACAGACTGTTACGGTTGCAGCCGGAATAAATCCCATAGAGCCCAACCAGACCGTTGATGTGGAATTTGACCCGGTTGACCTTAACACCTCCGGCTCATATCATTTTAAATTCTTCACAGTACTTCCCGGCGACGAAAACAATAGTAACGATACGCTCACAAAAACACTTGTCAGCAATTCGCATGTCATCGGCAACATTACCAATTTTGAGGTTGATACAAACACTGCACTGATAACATGCGGGAGTGCCAAAGTCAAAGTGATTTTTTACAAACACGATATGTTTCGTATCTGGCTGGCACCCTACGGTAATTTTACAAATCCCGCCGGCGACAATATAGTTGTAAGTTACGATTATCCTTCATTCGATATAAACTGGTACGACTCGGGAGACCATTACGTTTTGAGTACGAGCAAATTATATCTTTCGGTTTATAAAAATCCTTTACGGTTTGAGCTGTATGATGACGAGACAAAAGAACTTATCTGGAGCGAAGCGCAGGGACTTGATTACGGAACAAGGACATATCAGTATCTTGATTCCGGCCCCGATGAATATTTCTACGGCGGAGGTATGCAAAACGGCTATTTTTCGCATAAAGGAACAAAGATAAAAATATCGAAAGAGACGCAAAACTGGGACGACGGAGCTGTACCTAATCCCGTACCTTTTTATATGAGTACCAAAGGGTTCGGCGCTTTCAGAAATACATTCGCTCCCGGTGAATACGATTTCAGCAATCCCTATCTGAATGCAGACAGCCACTGGGAAAACAGGTTCGACTGTTTCTACTTTTACGGTCCCTCACTAAAGGAGATTCTTGACGGCTATACCGAACTGACAGGCAGGCCTATTCTGCCCCCGCGCTGGGGTCTTGAACTGGGCGATGCCGATTGTTACAACAAAAACGGCCAGACAACGCCCGATGTCATTGAGCTTGTCGCCGACAAATACAGGGAGTACGACCTTCCGGGCGGCTGGATTTTGCCGAACGACGGTTACGGCTGCGGATACACCGACCTTCCTTATGTTGTCGAGCAACTGCACGAAAGAGGCTTTTACACAGGCCTTTGGACAGAAAACGGTGTAAGTCAGATTGCCTGGGAAGTGGGCACGGCCGGAACGCGCGCCTGTAAACTTGATGTCGCCTGGGTAGGTTCGGGATATCTGAATGCACTGAACGCCTGCAAGGCTGCATACAACGGAATTGAGGAGAATTGCGATGAACGCGGCTTTGTATGGTCGGTATGCGGATGGGCAGGAACACAACGATATTCCGTGGTTTGGTCGGGTGACCAGTACGGTGGATACGAGTATGTACGGTTTCATATTCCGACTTTTATAGGCTCAGGATTGTCGGGATACAATCTTGCCTCGTCCGACCTTGACGGAATTTTCGGTGGCGGAGCCTCATCCTATGCGAGGGATATCCAGTGGAAGACCTTTATTCCTGTGTTTTATGCAATGTCGGGCTGGGCTTCAAGTGACAAACATCCCTGGAATTACGGTACAAATGTAATGGATATAAGCCGTGATTATCTGAAACTGAAATTGCGCCTTACACCGTATATGTACACCTATTGCAACACTGCCTTTGAACACGGCACTCCGGCTGTCAGGGCAATGGTTCTCGAATATCCCGATGACCCGGTAACATGGGACAAAACAACACAATACCAGTTTATGAGCGGTGAATGGATGCTTGTAGCTCCGGTTTACAAATCATCCTACGAAAGAGACAGTATCTATTTTCCTGAGGGTAAATTCATTGACTATTGGGACGGAACAGTTTACGAAGGTCCGCTGTTTTTAAATGACTATCCCGCCCCGTTATCCAAATGTCCGGTTTTCATCAGGTCGGGTGCTATCATTCCGATGTACACCGAAAGATTGTACGACAGCCAGTATCCCAAAGACACAATAACGTTCGATATTTATCCCAACGGATATTCAAACTTCGAACTGTACGAAGATGACGGAGTTACAAGAGAATACAGAAACGGTGCTTTTGCAAAAACATTGATTGAATGTGACGGACCAATCTTCGGGACAGGTGGAATAACAACGATTACAGTCGGGGAAAGTGTAGGCGATTACAATGGAAAGCCTGCCGAAAGAATTAACCTTTTTGAGGTTCACATCCACCAGTATCCGCAAGCCGTTTTACTTGATGAGCAACCACTTGATGAGTATGCCTCTCTTGAGGAACTGGAGCAGGCTACAGACGGCTGGTATTATGACCCGGACGACCGCCTTGGAATTGTCCATGTTAAAACCCAGCCTTTACCGGTAAACAGCGCTTTTGAAATAAAAATTGATGCTTTCACCGGTATTGATAAATTAAGGGATAACACGTTTGCCGTATATCCAAACCCAACCACAGGAATGGTATTTATTGAAAACCCGCATAACGTCCTCACGGGAATCAGGGTTTATAATTATGAAGGTAAACTTCTAAAAGAATCCGGTATAGAAAACAATAGTACAAACACAGGCGAAATAGATTTACAGGATCTCCCGAAAGGGGTTTACATCATTGAAATAAAAACGGGAAAAGGTTCGGTTTGCAGGAAGATAACCAGGTTGTAATTTTTTTACTCATCAGTCACTTATAAAGAATTAAAAATCCTCCTCTTTTCCTGCTTCCTCTTGGGATTGGAGCTAACAAGAAATTAGATAAATTTAAATTTTATGAAATTTGACATTACACAAATCAAAGTATTTTAATAAAAATATTGTATATTTGTCAAAATTTTAAAACTATAACTATGAAAAAAAATGTACTTTTTACAATTGTTATTCTCCTGTTTAATATAATCACATATTCACAGGGATGTTTGCCGGAAGGAATAACCTTCTCAACTCAGGAAAATATAGACAATTTCCAATCAAATTATCCGGGATGTAATGAAATAGAAGGAGATGTTACAATCAACGGAGATGATATCACAAATTTAAATGGACTAAGTATTCTTAATAAAATTGACGGGAGTCTTAAAATACTTGTCTGCAACAACTTAACAACCCTTAGCGGTCTTGACAGCCTAAGTTATATTGGTGGTGATTTGTTTATTCAACATAATGAATCTCTGACAAACCTAATCGGACTTAATAATTTAACATATATAGGCGAGGTATTATACTTAAATGATTTACAGAGCTTAACGGATTTGTTACCACTTGAGAATCTGACACATACCGGTGGAATTGGTATTATTAAATGTAATGAACTTATTAATTTTTCCGGTCTGAACAATATTACTTCTATTAACGGTACTATTAACATTCAGAATAACAATTCATTAATAAACTTCGAAGGGCTGAATAACCTGACATCTATTCAGGGGACACTACTAATTAATAGCAATTCCGCCTTGGAAAACTTTGAAGGATTGAACAGCTTGACTGACATAGATGCTTTATCAGTTTCATATTGTCCGTCATTGATAAACCTTGAAGGTTTAAACTCATTAAACTCAATTGAAAACAACATAGAAATTACCTGCAATGTTATGCTGAATAGTCTTGCCGCCTTGAATAGTGTAAATTCCGAAATTTCAGTATTGATACTTTATTCAAATGATGCCCTGTCAAGTTTATACGGGCTTGGAAATATTACATTTTCAGGTTATATTGATTTTTTTGTATATGATAATAGCTCATTAAGTAATTGTGACGTAGAGAGTATATGTAACATAATTCCGAATTATGCTGCAATTATGCAAGTTTACAACAATGCCTATGGATGCAACAGTGTCTTCGAAATTGAGGCAGCTTGTCAAACAGGGATTTCCAATTCAAAAATAAAACCAGGTATCACGTTATTTTTAAACTCAACCGGTACAAGGTTATTTATTGCAAAACCAAACCGTAAATTCATTAAAGGCGTTAAGATATATAATACTACAGGACAACAAATATTGCAAATAAAAAATTATACCGAAGGAATTGATGTTTCTACACTGAATAAAGGTCTTTATATTGCGGAAGTAGAAACAAATTCAGTATTAAGACAAAAGTTTATTGTAAAATAGATTTAGAAGAAAACTTTAACAGTAATAAAAAAGTAATGTGTTTCACTAGTGTCCACTTAAAACAGACTGAGTGACAGTTGTTTACAATTTAGCTCTTTAACATTTTTGTAATCCATACTTGTAAGTAATTCAGTTACAGGCGTTTTGTCCAGCAGGGAAATTCCTAATATCTGTAATATTTCGTAGGTTGAGCGATCTATTTTAAGGTTATGACCTACAATTGCAACAAGACAATATGTAATGATTGCAGTATATATTTGAATCCTAACAGCGTTTTCAGAAGTTCCCCAAAAGGACTTTACTTTCAAGTGTTGTTTTATCCATTTAAAGAATAGCTCAACTTGCCAACGATTTTTGTAAAGTAAAGCTATTTGCTCAGCTGATAGTTCCATATTGTTGGTCAAAAA
>CAYOZZ010000110.1:0-1745 GCA_964408535.1 uncultured Bacteroidales bacterium
AATCTTGTCGGTAAACTATTTTATGAAAAAAATGTCGAACTGATATTTTTCAGAAATCAGTTGATTGACAGAAGTGCCAGCGTTATTCTTTACAAGCACTCATACTCCGTTACCGTTATAGGTAAAAAGCTTAAAATCCAGGACTCCCTTATACTTGCAAAAGCTATAAGCGGACTGGATATGCCTCCGTCAAAAATTGATGTCGGTAAACTGAATATGGAGTGGACAAATGAGAGAGAGAAATTCAATAACGACCCCGAGGCCTTTTTACAGGTTAAACTGAAAGACATAATCGGGAAAGGCCCTAAATTCGACAAACCCGTTGATGTTGTTCTGTTCGGATTCGGACGTATCGGACGCCTCTTGCTCCGCGAGCTTATAATCCAGGGTAACGGAACACAACTCAGACCGCGTGCAATTGTCACCCGGAAAGTCACACCCGAAGATGTTGTCAAACGTGCTTCGCTTGTCAGACACGACTCCATTCACGGACCTTTCCGTGGAAATGTAACCGAAGACCCCGAAAATTTCGAGATTTATCTCAACGGTCATACAATCAAAATGATAGAGGGTTCTAATCCCGAAGATATTGATTATGAAGCGTACGGAATTAAGGATGCTCTTTTGATTGACAATACCGGTGTTTTCAGGGATAAAGACGCTTTGAGCCGTCACCTGAAAGCAAAAGGAATCGGCAAAGTTCTGCTTACCGCCCCCGGAAAAGGTGATATGCCGAATATTGTTTACGGCGTTAACCATCTTGATTATAACATTGACGATCATGATGTATGGTCTGCCGCTTCATGTACGACAAATGCAATTGTTCCGGCACTCGCCGCCATTGAGAATGCACTCGGAATTGAGAAAGGCCACGTTGAAACGGTGCACTCATATACAAATGACCAGAATCTGCTCGATAACTATCACAAAAAACCGAGAAGAGGCCGTGCAGCTCCGCTTAATATGGTAATTACCTCGACAGGTGCAGGTACTGCCGCTGCCAAGGTTATTCCGAGTCTGAAAGGAAAACTGACCGCAAATGCAATCAGGGTTCCAACTCCGAATGTTTCGCTTGCAATTCTTTCGCTGACCCTTAAAAAAGCAACAACGAGAGAGGATATTATCGAGTTACTGAGGTTTGAGGCTCTGAGAGGGAAGTATGTCGAGCAGATAAGATTCTCGGCATCAAACGAATCGGTCTCATCCGACTTTATCGGCGACCCGGTTGCCTCCATTTTCGACAGTCCTTCAACCTTGGTATCTGCCGACGGTAAAAACGTTCAGCTTTATCTCTGGTACGATAACGAGTTCGGATATACAATGCAGGTAATCAGGGTGGCAAGGCATATTGTGAAAGTTAAGAGATACACATACTACTAAAATATAGTACTCCTCCGGGAAATTGCATTGCCGGTTTTGTTTTTATAAGTGCCTGATTTTACGGTTCAAACTTTTTCATTATTTAGCTTTCAAAGCAATATATGGAACCATCATTTCCTCGAGAGAGATGCCTCCATGCTGGAAGGTATTCTTGTAATAATTCACATAGTAGTTGAAGTTGTTGGGATAGGCGAAGAAGTCATCCTTTTTACAAAATATGTATGATGAACTGACATTTATTTTAGGCAGAAATATATCATTCGGATTTCTGACTTCAAACACCTCTTTCTTATTATATTTAAGTGCCTTACCTGTTTTATACCTGAGGTTTGTATTCGTATTTTTATCGCCGAGAACCCTGACGG
>CAYOZZ010000111.1:0-11279 GCA_964408535.1 uncultured Bacteroidales bacterium
AGCTTCGCCCAACTTCTTACAACTATTGTCGTTGGCTCTCTAAGCCTTCTGATTTATATTCCGATTTATTACAAAGACTCCGATTTGTTTTCAAACTATCTCTATTTCGGACTTATTCTTATAGTTGTTGTTATAATAACAACACTGATACTTATATTCCTTAATATCAAGGCATTGCCAGGCTTCTTAACTACTTTTTTTGAAAAACGGTTTCCGCATTTCTACGAGTATATTTCCGTGATATCCGAATATTCAACTTTTGAGCTGGCAGCAGTTCTTATTTTAAGCTTCCTCCGCTATTGCGTTTTCACTTTGCAGTTTTATATCATTCTGATGCTCTTTTCGGTTAATCTTCCTCTGATACAGGGTTTAATAATCATCTCTCTCGTATTTTTCATAATGACAGCCATTCCGACGGTAACTCTTGCCGAACTTGGCATCCGCGGTTCAGTCTCCATATTTTTTATCGGCTCATATTTTGAAAAACTCGGAACTTTAACGGATAAAATAACCCTCGGAATTGTGGCTTCTTCTTCAACACTCTGGCTCATAAACCTTGCTGTTCCGGCTATTATAGGTACTTTCTTTGTCTATAGATTAAAGTTTTTCAGAAGACATAAAGACGATGATTAATCCGTTAACAATATATTTTGCTTTATTAATTCTCTCAGGAGTTTTCTATTTTATCATAATTCTCTCATACACAATCGGATGGTTCGGATTGAAAAATTTTATACCTGAAAACGAGAATTTAAAAACAACTCTATCGGTTATTATTCCTGCACGAAATGAAGAAAACAATATTTTGAGTCTTTTAACTGATTTGCAAAATCAAAATTATCCATCCGGTTTGTTTGAAGTAATAATAATTGATGACCATTCAACAGACCAAACATATTATAAAGCAGAAAAATTTATTAAAGACGATAATGGTATTGACATTAAAATAATCCGGTTGGAATCCGACACGTTATCAGATACTTATAAGAAAAATGCAATAACCAAAGGTATTGAAATTTCGAAAGGCGAACTTATTGTAACAACAGATGCCGATTGCAGGGTTCAGCCCGATTGGCTTAAAACAATTGCAGGCTTTTATGAAGAGAAGAAATATAAAATGATATTAGGGCCTGTCGCTTATCATAATGAAACAACCTTTTTCGAGAAACTTCAATCATTGGAATTTTTAAGCCTGATAGCTGTTTCGGCAGGTGCTTCGGCTATCGGAAAACCGATAATGAGCAACGGTGCAAATCTTGCTTATGAAAAAAAAGCATTCAAAACGGCAGGAGGTTTTACAAAGGATAAATTTTCTTCGGGAGATGATGTTTTTCTTATGATGAAATTCCGGAAAATATTCGGTTCCCGGTCAATAGCATTTCTGAAAAACAATAACTCCTTTGTCTGTACAACAGCCAAAAAGAGTTTGAAAGAATTTGTTAATCAACGTATAAGATGGGCATCTAAAAATAAGGGATTTAATCTGAATATCCTGTTTGTATCCGTCACGGTATATCTATTGAACCTTCTGCTTTTGACAGGAGTTATAATTTCAATTTTTATACCTGATATATTTCCTTTGATTGCCATTGCTTTCGGTATCAAATTAATAATTGATATCCCGATACTGGCAGGTTTTGTTAAATTTGCAAAAAAATCAGCTCTTTTACTTTATGTTATTCCCGTATATCTGGTTTATCCGGTCTATATTACTATTTCAGGGGCGTGGGGAATTTTCGGGAATTATAACTGGAAAGAGAGAAAAATAAAAAAATAAACCGTTATGATTAAAAAAATTGATTACGACGTCATAAAAGAAATCCTTGATGAGAAAGACAGAAGGGTGGTATTCGAAAAAACCAATATTATCCCCGACCATACCGAGCTTAAAAATGAACTTACCGAGTATATTAATTATGCAAAAATCGGTAAAAAGTCGGTGCTTGGTATTGATATGTACCAGTACAGCTCTTTCGGCGAATTCGAACAAACGTTAATCCCGTTTTTGTTCAAAACCCTTTTCGATGCCACAATAAATCTTTGTTTCCAAAATCATCCGTTTATTTTCCAGAAATACACGAAAAAGGATATTGAAAACAATTACATTAGTACAGGCGACGGCGGTTTTCTGATTTTTGACAATCCTATTCATTCTCTTCTTTTTGCTGCAAATTTCGCTATCATTCTCAGAGCTTACAATGCTTTCCATTTTTACCCGAAACTCAGAAAAATAATTGACGGTATCAATATGAGATATGCCATTACCTACGATAAAATATACAAATTCAACAATAATTACTACGGCAGGGCAATCATCAACAATGCAAGGATACTGATAAAAGATAACCTTAACCGGTGTTTGATGGACGAATATACCCACACCTGGTTTACAACCAACCTTGACGGTGTTGAGAACCTCCAGATTGCAACGCTTGATGATATTGCAAATATTTATGAGTTTAATAAAAATTATGACAGAAAACTGATTAAGGAGGGAGACGAAATTTTTGAGAATGAATCTTCAAGACGATATGGAATTATTAATTCGGATATTCTGAAAATCGGAATGATAAAATCAAAAGAAACCTCTCTGAGTATTTATAATCTCCATTTGCAGGTTACAATCCGGCTGTATAACGATGAAAACCGCGAACAAAACAGATTGATAACCGTAAGCCTTGGAAATTTAAATACAACAGGAATATAAAACTGATATTCAATTATTTAACACTTATTTAACAAAATATTATCATATTTAGTCTCCGACTTTAATTTGCTTTCTATCTTTGCAGCCGATTATTGAGATTTCATTACAATTAAAAACATCTTTATGAAAAAGTTATTTGTCCTTATTGTTTCAATCGCACTATTTGCTTCATGCAACAACAACGGTGACAACAATAATACATCCGGAAAACAATCAGTTAGTACCAATTACACCATCCACGGTACTATTGACGGTGATTTTACAGGAACAGTCTATCTTAAAAAACGCGGTGACGGTGAATGGATTACTCTTGATTCCACAACCGCGCAAAATAACTCTTTTGAGTTTAAAGGAAGTATGGGTGACCCCGAAATTTATTACATTATGCTCGAAGGTAATCGTCAGTATTGCAGACTTTTCGCTGAAAATTCCGAAATAACCGTCAAAATTAATCCGAATGATATGCGAAACCCTGAAATAACCGGCTCAAAATCGGATAAAGAGTTCAAAGGTTTTCAGGAACAGTCGGCATCTTACGAAAACCAGCTCAATGAGATGTGGAATAATATGAAAAAGGCCAAAAATGCAGGTGATGATGCAACAGCCAAAATGTGGGAAGATAAGTTAGACAGCGTTGATGCAATACGCCGGCAGTTTGCCCTTGATTATGCAATGAAGAACAATAAATCTGTTGTTTCGGCTTTTGTGGTTTATCTCAACTCATACAGCTATGATGAAAATCAACTTGAAAAAGTGCTCAACAATTTTGACCCGTCGGTAAGAAATTCCGAATATGCAAAAATACTTCAGGAGAGAGTTGATATTCTGAAAAAGGTTGCAATCGGAAAAAAAGCGACCGACTTCACAATGAATGACCCTGACGGTAAACCGGTTACACTATCATCACTTTACGGAAAGTATCTGTTGATTGACTTTTGGGCATCGTGGTGCAGCCCCTGCCGTGCCGAAAACCCGAATCTTGTTGCCACATATAATAAATATCACAGCAAGGGTTTTAATATTCTCGGTGTTTCATTTGATAAAGACAAAAAAAACTGGCTCAAAGCCATTAAAGATGATCACCTTACCTGGCTGCACGTTTCCGACCTTAAAGGATGGGGCAACGAAGCCGGAAAACTTTACGGAGTAAGTGCAATTCCTTCAAATGTTCTGTTAGACCCTGACGGTATAATTATTGCCAAAGGACTTCGTGGCGATGATCTTAATGATAAACTGAAAGATATTTTCGGAGAGTAAAACATCTGCTCCGGCTTAATGAACCGGATTTGAATTTTACTATTTTAACTCCCAAGGAAAAATATGTTTAATACCCTTATAATCTGAAAACTTAATATCGTCAAGAGAGACAACTATCTTTTCGTAATTGTCTTTTATCATTAATAAATTACCATATTCACGTTCAGTTGTTTTTTTATCATTTAATAAATAAGCCACCTGAAAGTAAAGTGTATTATCTCCCTTTTCAGCAACAAAATCTATTTCCTTTCCGTTAATAACGCCTACCGATACTTTATAACCCATTCTTTTAAGTTGTATAAATATATAATTTTCAAGGTTGTAACCAATGTCCGACGGATAAATCCCGAATAAATAATTTTTAAAAGCAAGATCGTTTAAATAATATTTTCTGACCCCTGCAAGTGTTTGCTTACCTCTTACCTGATATCGCTCAACTTCATGAATAATAAATGTATCAGTCAAATACGAAACATAAGACGATAAAGTCTCATAATTAGTCTTTCTTTGCCGGCTTTTAAAATATTTTACAATTGCGGAAACAGATGTAAAATTTCCGATATTTACAGCTAAAAATTTAAAAATATCCTCAATCAGTGAAACATCTTTCACTTTATATCTTTGAATAATATCACGCAATAGAATGGTATTTTTTAAACTTTCAACATAGTGTCCTGTTATTTCATCTTCCTCAAAATGAAGGATTTCAGGCAAACCCCCGGTTTGTAAATATAAAATAAAAGATTTTTTTTCGACAGGTAAATTTTTGTATTCAGAAAACTCAAAAAAACTGAACGGATAAATATTAAACTCAACATATCTGCCCGAAAGCAGAGAGGCAAGTTCGCCCGAAAGTAATTGCGAATTTGAACCGGTAATGAAAAGTTCATATTCCTCCGTAAAATCCTGAGCATAGTTATTTACAAATATTTCCCATGATGAAATGTTTTGAATTTCGTCAAGAAAAAGATATATTTTACCTTTTGGACGGATTTTTTCCTTGTAAAATCCGAAAAGTTTATCCAAATCATCAGCCGTTCTTATATCTTCGAATGCAAGATATTCCTTATTCAGATAAAAAATATTTTCTGGATTTACTTTTTTTTCTGTGATAAGAAAGTTTATTATTTGTCTCAAAATATAACTTTTTCCTACACGTCTCTGTCCAACAAGTACTTTTATTAGTTTATTATCAAGATATTTACTAATCCTGTCAAGATATTCGGTTCGCTCAAAACCAATAGAAAATCTCTCTCCGTTCCAATAATTATATTGCCTTATTTTGTTGAAAATCGTTTCCATAAAATTCAGTTATATTTGATTTTTTTACAAAAATAATAAAATTTTCAAATACAATTGAATTTTTTATCGGTTTTATGATTTTTTCAAGTACAATTGAAAAAATCACTTCGGATTATTTTCAATCCACATCTCACGGAATGACTTTGGAGCAACCTTAGGTACTTCACGACGCGGACCCCATACTTTCTTAAAAAAGGTTCTCAATACAAAATTTTTATAGCTTGCCTTGAAAAAATCCATTCTGCTGCGCTTCATCATTGTTCTTGTCCAGGCATTTACCATCAGTTTATCCATACTGCCCATATATCCTTCCTTTACAACATCACTGCGGTTATATAACAACAGTTCGTGCAACGGAATCATTACCGGACAAACCTCAGTGCAGGCACCGCAAAGCGATGAAGCAAAACAGAGATGTTTGTATTCATCCATACCTTTCAAAAACGGAGTTATCACAGAACCTATAGGCCCGCTGTAGGTTGTTCCGTACGAATGACCTCCGATATTTTTATAAACAGGACAGGCATTCAGACAGGCTCCGCATCTTATACAGGATAAGGCAACCCTTTGAACCTCCTTTTTCAGAAGCTCGGAACGATTATTCTCAAGCAAAACAAGGTACATCTCATCAGGACCGTCGGTTTCTCCATCTTTTTTAGGACCGGAAATTATTGAATTATAAACCGTCATATTCTGACCAGTTCCGTGTGTTGCAAGCAACGGCCAGAACAAATCCAAATCGGTAATCGAAGGTATAAGTTTCTCAATTCCTACAATCGCTATATGAACCTTCGGAAACGACATTGACATCATACCGTTTCCCTCATTTTCGGTAAGACAAACGGAACCTGTATCGGCAATCAAAAAATTACCTCCTGTTATTCCGATGTCGGCATTTATAAAATTATCCCTCAGTTTTTCCCTTACAAAACCGGTAAGCTCTTCCGGAGTACTCTTTTCGGGAGTGTCGAACTTTTCGTGAAAAAGCTCTGCGATATCTTCCTTCGACTTATGCATTGCCGGAGTTACTATATGATAAGGCTTTTCACCTGCAACCTGTACAATGTATTCACCAAGGTCGGTTTCAACAACTTCAACTCCTTTTTTTTCAAGAGCTTCATTAATTTCAATCTCCTCGGTAGTCATTGATTTCGATTTCACTACATGTTTTGCCTTATACTTTCGTACTATTGACAAAATCTCTTTCACAGCCTCTTCGCCGTCGGTAGCCCATATAATCTTACCTCCGTTACTTTCAAAATTGGCAGCAAACTCTATCAGATACTTATCAAGCTCATTAACAACCTTATGCTTCACAGCTGCAGCCCTTTCCCGTGCAAGTTCCAGATTTTGATACTGCTTTTTACCATTTTCAACAGCAGCATAATATTTCGACATATTAAACCTGATTTTGCTGCGGTGCTCACGGTCGAAAGCTACCCTTTCGGCATCCTTCATAAATTTATGATAAACTTGCTGCATTATCCGATATATTTCAAATATGTTGTTTTTACCTGAGTTTACGATATGCCGTTAAACCGGTATTTTTTCAATCCTTCTGAGGTGTCGTCCGCCTTCAAATCCGGTATTGAAAAACGTCTTTACCATTTCGACAGCGGTGTCAAAATTAACAAATCTTCCCGGTAAAGCAATAATATTTGCATCATTATGCTGTCGCGACAGTTTTGCCTGCTCCAAATCCCAGCATAAAGCCGACCTTATTTTTTGATGTTTGTTTGCAGTCATATTGGCTCCCTGGCCACTGCCGCATATCACTATTCCCCTTTCATATAAACCGTCATTCACCGACTCTGCAACCGGATGAATAAAATCGGGATAATCCACACTTTCGGAAGAATATGTACCGAAATCTTTAAATTTATAACCTGATTTCGACAGATTTTCAATCAGATACTGCTTAAGCTCAAACCCTGCATGGTCTGATCCTATCGGAATTATATTGCTATTTTTGCCCATGTTGATAACTAAAATATCAAACAAAAATAGTTATTAATTATATATATCTATAAATTAATGCATTATTTCAATAAAAGAAATCTCTTTTTATGGTTACAATGCTTAAAATCAAAAAAATAATAGTTTTTAACATTTAGAATGTTAATATCTGTTTATCTTTGTTATTATTTTTTAACAAGCAATTGAGATATTAACAATGGCACGATTAAAAGACATTTTGATACGAATAACCTCTTTTTTTAAGAACTTTTTAGTACTGTTTCAACAAATATAAAACTGAAAAAGGAGAGTTTTTTATTAATTGATATTACTTTTAACATATTGTTGATATCACTGTAAAATACTAAAAAATAATACTAAATAGTGTTAAAGATGTGTTAATAATTATTGATATGTGAATAAGTCAAGTAAACCGGCTTATTTTTATTCACACAATTAACAGATACATGATAATAACATTAAATTTTTAAAATAAAATATAATAATAATATCTTTTAAAATGATTTTAAAAAACGATAATTCAAAACCGACTACTTTTACCAACGAAGAGTTGATTGAGAAAATATTTGAACTTAAAAAACAAAAAAATGCAGTGTTGCTGGCTCATTATTATCAAATTCCTGAAATTCAGGATATTGCCGATTATGTTGGCGATAGTCTGGGGCTTGCGCAAAATGCTTCAAAGAGCAAATCCGACATCATTGTTTTTGCCGGCGTTCATTTTATGGCCGAAACTGCAAAGATACTCAATCCCGACACAAAAGTTCTTTTACCCGACCTTGAGGCGGGCTGTTCGCTTGCCGACTCCTGTCCGCGTGATGATTTTGCTGAATTTAAAGCCGCTCATCCCGGTTATAAGGTCATTTCGTATATCAATTGTACTGCAGATATAAAGACCATGTCGGACGTAATATGCACTTCGGGAAATGCAAAACAGATTGTGGAATCGTTTCCTGAAGATGAGAAGATAATTTTTGCTCCCGATAAAAATCTCGGGGGATACATCAACCGGATTACGGGACGGAATATGCTGCTTTGGGACGGAACCTGCGAAGTGCACGATATTTTGTCAACTGAGGCTGTTATTAATATGAAAATAGATAACCCTGACGCCAAAGTCATTGCTCATCCCGAATGTAAACCGCAGGTTCTTGAAGTTGCCGATTTTGTGGGTTCTACAACGGCAATGCTGAAATTTACTATGGAAGACAGTTCAAAAAAATATATTGTGGCTACTGAAACGGGGATTTTACACGAAATGCATAAAAATTCACCGGATAAAGAGTTTTTGATTGTGGCTACTGACGAAACCTGCTCGTGTAATGACTGCCCGTATATGAAGATGATTACACTTGAAAAAATTTACTTAAGTTTGAAAAATGAAAATCCGGAAATAATTCTACCTGATGATGTGATGAAAAAAGCGGAAGTGCCGATAAGGAGAATGCTGGATATTTCTATGAAAATGAATTTGATAAAGTAATAATCCTATGAAAAATCTTTTGTTGATAGTATTTTTTCTTTCTGTAACAAGTCTGTTTTCACAGAATGAATCAGATACAATTAATCCTGACGGGTTAACAGTGTTTCATTACGAAAACGGTCAGATTTCGAGTATAGGTACAATGCGCAACGGAAAACCGGATGGTTACTGGAAAACATTTTACGAAAACGGCGTCGTTAAATCAGAAGGAAACCGTTTGAATTTTGAACTTGACAGTATCTGGACTTTTTATAACGATACCGGAAAGGTTGTGTTGCAGATTACATATAAAAACGGTAAAAAGAACGGAATCAGACGAACTTACCAGGAAGATGAGGTGATGGAGGAAAATTTTGTTGATGATGTAAAACAGGGATTTACAAACTATTTCTATCCGAATGGCAAACTGAAAAAAGAGGTTCCTTTTGTTGACGGACTTGAAGAAGGACTTGGTAAAATGTTTGCTGCCGACGACGGTCGTGTTATAGAACTTATTCATTACAGAAAAGGTTATATTGAAGAAATTGAAAATATTAACCGTATTGATAAAAACGGCTATAAACAGGGTAAATGGGTATGGTTTTATCCCGATGGAAAGATAAAAAAGGAGGGTTTTTATAAAAATGACCTCGAAAACGGTTATTTCAAAGATTATGACGAAGAGGGAAATCTTATATCAACTTCAAAATATGTTGACGGAGTATTACAGGAGGATGTTGCAGAACTTGCAAAGCTTGATATAAAAACCGAGTATTATCCCAACGGTAAGGTTAAGATAATGGCGAGTTATAAGGATGATGTCCCCGAGGGAGTCCGCAGAGAGTATGACGAGGAAGGAAATATTGTGAAAGGATATCTTTTTCATAACGGAAAAGTTGTTGGTGAAGGAATAACCGATGAGGAAGGATTAAGAGACGGACCCTGGAAAGAGTATTATCCTAACGGAGCAATAAAATCGGTCGGTACTTACGACAAAGGCAAAAGAGTCGGCGAATGGAAGTTCTATCATCCTGACGGACAGCTTGAACAGATTGGCAGCTATAATAAAGACGGAAAACTTGACGGTACCTGGACCTGGTATTATGCCGACGGACAACTTGAACGCGAAGAGAGCTATTTCAATGGTATGCTTGACGGACACAGCATTGAATATGATGAGCTTGGAAATGTTATTGCAGAAGGCGATTATATCGAAGATTACAGGGACGGTAAATGGGTTTTTAATTACGGCGATCACAGGGAGGAAGGAGAGTATCTCGACGGAATGCGTCACGGTTTGTGGAAGAGCTATTATAATAACGGACAGTTAAGCTTTGAGGGCGAATTTATTGAGGATAACCCAAACGGCCATCACGTGTGGTACTGGCCAAACGGAAATAAAAAGAAAGAGGGAAACTATTCAATGGGTCTGAAGGATGGAGAATGGACAAAATATAATTACGACGGAACACCCTTCATAAGCATAAACTATGAGAACGGAATAGAAAAACGGTATGACGGTGTAAGAATACGGATTTATGATGATGATGAAGGCGAATTGCCTGATGATGAATAGATTAAATAAATTACCTGTAAGTAATTAATGATATTATTAATCTGTATTTTTTTTCAAATTCAATAACAGTTTTCTTCTGTCGGTCTTTCCGTTTTCGGTTTCCGGAAATTTATTTATAAAAAATAACTCTTTCGGTTGTTCGTATTTTGTCAGTCCCGCCTTTGATATGGCTGTTTTAAAGATATTTTTATCGCCATTTCCGGTTTCGATGATTAAAACCGTTTTTTCGCCGAGCTTTTCGTCGGGCAAACCGGCAATAATGAATTTCTTTTTGATAAAAGCGGATAATCTGCTTTCAACACTTTCGGGAAATATCTTAATTCCTCCCGAATTTATCACGTTGTCAAATCTTCCTTTAAACTCAAATTCAAATCTGTTTTTCAACTCGACAATATCGTTGGTAATGATTTTTTTTTCTGAAATATGAGGAGCGTTGATTACAAGACAATCCGTTTCGTCTTTTTCAAAAGAGATGTTTTTCAAAGCTTTAAAACAGGTATCGGGATTATTTCCGTTAAGCCGTTTCATTGCGATATGTGTAATGGTTTCGGTCATTCCGTAGGTGTGGAAAGTTTTATTTTTGAGTTTTTTTATTTTTTGAAGCAGATTCTTGCTGATATCGCCACCTCCGATTATAAGATTGTTAATATTATTGAGTTTTTCATAACCGTCGTTACTCTTTAGAATATTATGAACCTGCATAGGTGTCATTGCGGCAAAATCGAAAGTTTCATCAATATTTTTCAATGGATTTGATGACGGTTCGGTGGTGATAAGATTGAGGCCGAGTACAAAAGCACGCACTACCATCATTTTACCTGCAATAAACTCAACCGGAAGGCAAAGCAAAGCCTTGTCGCCTTTGTTAAGTCTGAGAAAATCACCTGTCAGTTTTGCACTTTCAATCATCGCCTTTTTTGATAATTCTATTTCCTTTGGCTTACCGGTTGAGCCTGACGTTTTGACTGTTATAACAGGCTTTTCCGAAATAAAATTTT
>CAYOZZ010000112.1:0-5967 GCA_964408535.1 uncultured Bacteroidales bacterium
ATTTCACGGTAATAACAGCAATCCTCTTTTTCCCATCCATTTTTATTACAATCGGCTTTTTAAATCTGATATGTTTAAAAAATTTCGTTTCATTTACGATTTCCATAGAATTAAGTATGTCATAATTAATGAAACTATTCGACATTTCGGGTTGTACCGAAAGATAGCCCACATTCATTGAAGTGACGTTATGGAAAAAGTGCGAGCCTGAAGAGGCATCCAGCGGATAGTCTTCAAGGCTGGTTTCCACAATGACTTTGGCGTGCGATATTTGCGGCCATCTAACCGGAATCCCTATCCATTTGTCACGTGTTCCCCATCTTCCCGGACCAATCAGAACATAATGCTTTTTACTTTTAACCATTGCTTTGTTCAGTTCGTTGATTTCATTTGCCATCTCCTCGGTTTTTGACTTGTCGAATTTTTTCGGGTCAACGTATATAATATCCGTTATATGTTTGATTTGCCCGTTTCCCATCCCTTTTTCGGCATACAGGATAATATCCTCTTTGTTTATTTTATCCATATCAACATTGTAATCTGCCATAGCACCTATCATCGGTTTTACCTGAAGAAGATAGAATGAGGCTTTACCTTCCGCATCTTTATCAAGGTCAACGGCAAATTCGATTTCCACCGGTGAGCCCATAGCCTCTTTCACGACATCAAGAATAACCTCAATAGTTCTCGCCATCGGAATGTAGTTGTATTTCAGGATATTGGCAAAGTTGACTACTCTTGGCCCCGGTTTGCTCAATCCGGGGTCAATAGTATTATTGTCCGCATTATAAACCGAGGCACAATGTTTTAATGTTCCGTGTTTTTCGGCATCATAGATATCAAGTTTTGTGAGGCTGGCATCTTCGCCCAGCATCAGGTCGGGATTTCGGTTGTCGAGATTCACGGCATAAAACTGAACCTGGGAATTTTTTACCTGGTCCTCGGTTGACATAAAATCTATCTTGGGGTATTTTGGCGAGAAGCGATAGGCTTTTTCTCCTTCAACGACATACTTCCCGAGGCCGATTGCAGCAACCGCAACACCTTCCTCGGGTTTCATGTGCGAGAAAGGGTAGTAGTTATACGACTGTGCAACACCGCTGATATGTGGGTAAAAAACATCATTATACTTATTACCGACAACTTCCTGAATAATAACCGCCATCTTTTCTTCTTCAATTTTATAGTTAACGGCTGCAATATACCCGCGTGCCACATCCGAGTAAACCGAAGCATAAACCAGCTTGATTGCATTTACGAGCTGCTTTAACCTGACTTGCAAGTCGGGATGATTATTCGGGAGAATATAGGTCTCGAAAATTCCGGCAAACGGCTGCATAAGACTATCCTCAAACAGTCCCGATGACCTGACGGCAAGAGGCTTTTTGAAATGTTCGAGTAAAACCCTGAGCCTGTCAATAAGATATTCGGACAGATTTGTTTTGAGGAATCTCTCTTTCAGTTCATCCAACGGAATATCTTCGGTTGTTACAAAATGAAGTTCGTTACGGTCAAGAAAGGCTTCAAATTCATCGGTACCGATAAATGCCGTTCTCGGTGTGCAGATGTTTATGTCGGGAACATAATAGGAGAAGTCGAAATTGTATATCAAAGCATTGATGAAAGCCAATCCTCTGCCTTTACCTCCCATTGCTCCTTCTGTCAGTAAAACGATGTTGCTTTTCTGAAAACCTGCGGATTCGTCAAAAGGAACTATTTGACCTTCAAGCTTTTCGTGCCTGAATTTTGATAAAATACTTATCAGGTATTGCCTGATTGACTCTGCATCCTTGAAATCGGATGTTTTCTTTGTGTGAAGTATTTTTGCGGCCTGTATCTCACTCCTCGCCATCAACCACAACGAAAAATGATCCCTGCTGGCGTGGTACAGAATAGAATCTACAGGAACTTCTTTCAGGTATTTCTCAAAATCTTTCAGGGTTCTGGCAACTACAAGAGGTTTTCCGCTTCCGTCTTTAAACAGGAAATTGCCAAATCCCAGATAATTTAGAATGAAACTTTTAAAGTCCTGTGCAAGACTTTCCGAGTTTTTATAGATAAAAGTAGCTTTCAACTTCCCTGCTTTTACTTCATTATCTTTACTCGACGATTGAATAATAACCGGCAGGTCTTTTTTTTCGGTACGGATTTTTTCTACAAGCTCAAAACCGCTGTTTTCGTTAATTCGTCCGTTTTTACTGAACTTAACATCCGAAATAAGGCATAACAGATAGTCCTTATATTTTTTGTAAATCGAAATTGCCTCTTCGTAATTTGTTGCCAGTAGAATTTTTGGTCTGGCTCTCAGCTTCAGTACTTTATAAAGGTCGTCAGAACTTACGTCATCAATAATTCTTTTGGTTTGCTCCAGAACAACCTGGTAAAGCAGCGGAATATACCTCGAATAGAACATAGGCGAATCTTCCACCACTAGAATAACCCTTACTAATCCCTTGCGCGTGTCGTTATCAACATTTATACTGTCCTCAAGCAACTTTATCATTGCGAAAAATATCTTCGATTCTCCGTTCCATACAAAAATCCTGTCGAATGAGTGGGGTTTTCTTTTTCGCTGGAACAGGACAATGTCACTGTTGTTATTTAATAAAAGGAATATCGGAATGTAAGGAAATACTTTTTTGAACTTTTTACTCAGAATCGAAGGTGTTTTTTTATCGGTACCTACCATTATGATTATCATATCGAAATGTTTGGAGTACAGCTGTTCAAAAGCTTCCTCCATCGTTGAAACGGCAGTAATACGCGGTAGCGAGGTAAGATTTAGCTGTGCATAGGGGCCAAGCATGTGTTCCGAAAAGCGTCCCTCTTTTTCGATACTGTATGTGTCGTAAAGACTTGCAACGAGAAGAATCTCCTTAACTTTAAAAGGGGTTAAATCGTGAAAAATATCGCGGTTTGTACTGTATTTATTCATAAAGCGTTGCATCAACTGTCCGCTAGTTATCGTACATTGTTCTTTTGCAAGGTCAAGTTCCTCTTTTTTATATGAGTAACCGAATTTTTTTATTACAATATTTCCGGTTTTGTCGTTAATATATCGTTTCAGTACATTTGCGATATTTGTAATCATATCGCGCTCTTCGGGTAAACACTGAAGTTCAACTGCATCGGGAAACTTGTTTTTATAGAAGACCTCAATATTCCCGAATTTTCCATTTTCAGTCCTGAATATTTGTTTTTGCGACCATCCCTCCTCAAGGAAGTCATTCGATTTGAATTCCTTATTATCATACACTATCCTGACAGAAACAGCTTCGGGATTTTGCCATCCTCGCGGCATTATTGAAACTATCCGTTGTAATGTTTCGTCGAGGTTCTTGTTTTTCTTAAGTATTCCTGCAATCTGGTTTATAAGCGAAAGTTCTTTTAATCTTTCCTTCTCAACATCAAGATTGTGATATGATTTTTTATTATCTTTTTGTTTCATCTCCGTTTATAATAGATACTTCAAACAAATTTTACTCAGTACATTAAAATAAATTCCGAATATACAGTTTATTTTACAAAAGTAACGGATTTCAGCCTAACAAAAACATATTTAGACTGTGAATAAATTAACAAGAGATGAAAGTGCCAAAACCTTTGTCTGATCAATGTTTTAGCATATATGTCAGTTATTGATATAAAAAAAAGTTATAATTTTTTCTTTGATGTTGTTTTTTTTCTTTAATATTGCCGCAAATTATTTTAAACAATAATCTAATTAATTAATTTAAAGATAGTTACGTTATGACAAACGATCAAATGGTAAAAGATTTTATGGCAAAGGTTATTGCCAGAAATCCAAACGAACCTGAATTTCATCAGGCAGTTGAGGAAGTAGCAATGACAGTTCTTCCTTTCATCGAAGAAAACCCAAAGTACAAAGAAGCAAAAATTCTTGAAAGAATGACTGAACCTGAAAGAGTTATCCTTTTCAGAGTACCATGGGTTGATGATAAAGGAGAAATCCAGATTAACAAAGGATACAGAATTGAAATGAACAGTGCTATCGGACCTTACAAAGGCGGTCTTCGTTTTCACCCTACTGTAAACCTTGGAATTCTTAAATTCCTTGCTTTCGAGCAGGTTTTGAAAAACAGTCTCACCACACTTCCGATGGGTGGTGGTAAAGGTGGTTCCGATTTCGATCCAAAAGGAAAATCGGATGCTGAGGTAATGCGTTTTACTCAAAGTTTTATGTCTGAGTTGTTCCGTCACATTGGTCCAAACACCGACGTACCTGCCGGTGATATCGGAGTCGGCGGTCGTGAAATCGGATTCCTTTTCGGTCAGTACAAAAGACTGAGAAATGAATTTACAGGTGTTCTTACAGGAAAAGGTATTGAGTGGGGTGGAAGCCTTATTCGTCCTGAAGCTACAGGTTACGGCCAGGTTTATTTTGCTGAGGAAATGCTGAAAACCCGCGGCGACAGCCTGAAAGGTAAAGTTTGTGTTGTTTCCGGTTCAGGTAACGTTGCACAATATGCTACCGAGAAAGTTACTCAACTTGGCGGTAAAGTTGTTACACTCTCCGATTCAAGCGGATTCATTTATGATCCTGACGGAATTGATGCTGAAAAACTTGCTTTCGTTATGGAACTCAAAAACGTTAAGAGAGGAAGAATTAAAGAGTATGCCGACAAATACGGTGTTGAGTATCACGAAGGTAAACGCCCATGGGGTATCAAATGTGATGTTGCTCTTCCTTCTGCTACTCAGAATGAAATTGAAGTTGATGATGCAAAAACTTTGATGTCGAACGGTTGTTTCGTAGTTTCGGAAGGTGCAAATATGCCTTCAACACCGGAAGCAATTAACGTTTACATCGAAAATAAAATTCTTTATGGTCCTGCTAAAGCAGCTAATGCAGGTGGTGTTGCCGTTTCAGGTCTTGAAATGTCACAAAACTCCTTACGTTACAGCTGGACAAGAGAAGAGGTTGATACAAAACTCCACAATATTATGATTGATATTCATGATAATTGTGTTAAATACGGAACCGAAAAAGACGGTTACATCAACCATATG
Source organism: uncultured Bacteroidales bacterium (assembly GCA_964408535.1). Lineage (GTDB taxonomy): Bacteria > Bacteroidota > Bacteroidia > Bacteroidales > JAADJA01 > JAADJA01. Next base: position 5,032 of record CAYOZZ010000112.1, read on the forward strand.
GTAGGTGCTAATATTGCCGGCTTTGTGAAAGTTGCCGATGCTATGCTTGCTCAGGGTATTGTTTAATCCCGGCTTGTAAATTTTTTAAAGCTCCGGTCGTCTGGCCGGGGCTTTTTTTGTGTTGTTAATTAATTTGGGAAAATATACAACCTTTCTTACTATTATTTTACTATTTTTGTCACATTAATTAGATAGTTTCTAAATAAACCTTCCCAAATATGGAAGATCAATTTCGTGAAATCCTGAAGAAAATACGCTACTCGGCAAGAGAGCGTAAGTTGAAGAATTTTTCGTTCAAAGAGATTGAGCGGGTTCTCGGCATTCCCAAACAGGAGATAAAAAAATATGTCTCTTCCGAAAAAGAGATGATTGAAAAACTTCTCGAGCTTGAGAGGCAAAAGTTTGAATCCATTTTTCTGACTCATGATTTCGAAGGTGTGAATGCTATTGATATTCTCCTGACAGTCAGTAAAGAGGTGGCAAAGGACTTTGTACTTGTCAGCCCGGCAATTACCGTTAAGCTGAAAGAGAAATATCCTGTTATTTACCAGGAACATTTTGATAAACGAGTGCAATTCATTTTTGAAAAAATACAGATCAATATCACCAAAGGGATAAATCAGGGTATGTACCGTGATGATCTTAGTATTGAACTGCTGGCAAGACTTTATATAAGCCGCCTTATTGATATTCACAATCCCGACCTTTTCCCGCCGGAGAAGTTTTCGTTTGAAACTTTGTTTGAAGTGATGTTTGAAGACCTCATCCGCAGTATCGGCAAACCTGAGGGAATTGACTATTTCGAGAAAAAAAGAAAAACGGTAAAATTTTAAGCCGTTATTATTTTTTCTGAAAAAACTAAAAAATACTTTATTTTTGTAAAAATAGTCAGTTTGAAACAATGAAGAAGCTACCAATCGGCATACAAGAGTTTTC
>CAYOZZ010000113.1:0-3417 GCA_964408535.1 uncultured Bacteroidales bacterium
ACTTTCTTTCCAGTTCCTGCTCTTATAAAGAATTATTCCTATTCCGGCAGTTGCATAAACGAAGAATTTTCTTTTTTCGCTTGTTTTGAATATCAGATTACTAAGATTAACCGTTGTTCCGACTTGTGTTTCAATTAGCCCGGCTTCAAATTTGAGGTCGCTTTTGTTTTTTTGTCCTTTGAAATTTGCATATAAAGCTTGAAAATGGCCTGTAAATACAGGGCTGATGTATCGTCCGAATCGTGCACCAAATCCAAATGATGTTTCGCTTTTTAATTTTGAGATGTGGTTATTGTTGTCCTGAATGTCGCTGTATAATTGTGATATGCCGAGATTTGCATTTGCATACCATTTATATCCTGTTCCTGATTGGGCGGTAATGTCTTTACCATTTAGGAAAATCAGGGCGATTATAACGGTAATGATTGTTTTTGATATGTCAGAGAACATTACCAGTTTCTTAGTTAATAATCTTATTACAATTTTTTGATTGTAAAAATACGGTTTTTATCAATTAACACCGATTTATTTTTTTGAATTATTTGAGGGTAACCGTTTACCGTCTTTATACTTTACAATAAATGCATCAATAATTCCATATCCTTTCAATTCCGATCTGTATTGTTGGGCGTCTTCCAAAGAATTAAACTCTCCGACGATATATTTATTCCAGTTATCAATAGTCTCTTTTTGTACTGTTCTGTCAATATTATATTTACCTTTCAAATAATCCGGATTGTAATTATGTTTTCTTAGTGCCATAATCTGAACTCTGTAAATAATACCTCCTACGGGTTTGGCCGTACTGGCCATAGTTGCATATTTTGCAGTTTGTCGAATGGCTTTGTTAATGGCATCAATATCTTTTTGACTAACAGGTTCTCCGGCAGTTGGAATCTTGTCAATATCAACGTGAGTATCAAATACATACCTTTTTCCAGTTTCCTGAAATTTGAGAATAGTGAAAATCGGTAAATATCCCGCTTGCTGATTTATTTGTATTTTATATTTTAGGTCAATGATACTGTCAGGTGGCATCGCATCCCATTCTACAATTAATGTATTATGGTTGATTTTTGTTTTTGCATCAGGGATATTTATATCCAGTATGGTAAAATTGTTCGGTAATCTTTGTCTCAACAATAAATTTCCTGAGATATTTCCTTTATGCAAAATACAATGCATAATAAAAATAGTACCGGTATAAAGTTTTTTTGGAATATCATATTCAAAAAATACCTGATTATCCTGGGGAATTGACAGTATTGGACTCATTGTTTCCTTCAAAACCTCAATAAAATCAATATCTATGTTTTCATTTCCATCGCTTACAGAGTTGTTGCCGGATAAATCGGTGATTACTTTATCCGGCCACCCCGACTGATCCGTGATATTTGATGCTGTTGTGTTTAACGTCATCAACAAAACAAATAGGCTTATAATGGAGGTTAAATTGCGAACCATCCCGAAATCATTTTAATAGTTTATAATGCTGTTTATACTTAAAAAACTCAAAATGGTTCTAAAAAAAGAAGGTAATTTTGAAACACGGAGAACCCGCCCTCAAAATTACCTCCAACAGAAACTTCTATCTTCTGCTTCTCAATACAGAAGTTCTTACCGGGTAATCCTCCTTCCGTTATTATAGATTACCACGAAAGCATCAGCGATTCCTTTATCAATCATCTTCTGCTTCAATATTTTAGCATCCTCAAGTGATGAGAATCGTCCTATAGTATATTTTCGCCAGCTATGTGATTTTTCTTCAGTAATATCTTCATCAATATTTAATACCTCTTTAAGTGTTTCGGGAGAAATTCTATTGTATTTCAGGGCAAGTATCTGAATTCTGTAATATCTGCCTTTCTCCTTAAATTCGGTATTTTCCGTTTGCTCGTCCGGGGTCATCTGTTTCAGTTCACTTAGCTTGTCAAGACGTTTGCCGTCCCGGTATGCAACAACGAAAGCATCTCTTAACCCGTTAATGCTTCTAATTTGGTTCCTGTATTGTTTTGCTTCCTCATAAGTAGCAAAAGAGCCCACTGAATATCTGTACCAGTTTCCGACATAATCTTCTTTAATCTCATCACGCAGATGGTATTTGTTTGCAAGCAACTGCAACGGTATTTCCGACTTGTATGCTGCCCTTATCTGTACTTTGAATATCACTTTTTCGATAACCGGTTCCGGCTTTTCTTTTGGAAGGGTATCCTTAACTGTGTTTGCAACCGGAATATTTTTCACATTGGCCACATAAATATTTGTTTTGTACCTGTACTGTTTCCCCGTCTTTTCGAGATACATAATCGTACTGAGCGGCAGAACACCGTAAACATCCTTGATATGTACTTTGTATTTAACCGTAAAAACCGGCTCTTGCGGCAATTCGTCCCAGTAAAGGTTTAATGTATAGTTTTGGAATTCTACTCTGGCGTTTCCTATTACCGTATCCAAAACTTCAAATCCGATGGGTAAAACCTGTGTAAGCTCCGCCTTTCCGTCAATATCGCCTTTGTTAATCTCATATTCCAAAATAAAATCATCGTTGGATTTCACCCTTTCGGGTAAATGATAAACGAGATCAACCATACTGTCATCAACCGGTTTGGGGATTTCAGTAACCTCAGGAGAAGTTTCTTCTCTCTTTTTTACTTTTTTCTTTCCGAAATCGAATGAAAGTCCAAGGGATGAGTAGTAATAAGTGTCTTTGCGCGAACCGCTTACAATGCCGTCAGGTTTGTCGCTGTTTATAAGTCTTAATCCAGTTTCAAGATTAAAATACAATTTCGGTGCAAGTTTGAAGTCGATTCCAAGACCTGCCGGGATAATCAAAGCCGTTTGAGATTCATTATCGGGTGTGCCTATGACATTCTCTGATTCGTCAACAGGAAGTCCAGTTGACAATTGTCTGGCATCACTTGTGAAAAATATACCGCCGAAACCGGTAAACCCATAGATGGAAACGGTTCTGGATTTCGCCCCTCCGAACAGATTGCTGAAATTGACAGTAACCCCGAGTTGTGCTTCCGACAGATCCGTGGTAAATTTGAGATCATGGCTTTGCTTCTCACCCTTAAGGTTAGTATATATCCCCTGTAGGTGGATTGCAAAAACGGGACTGATATATTTTCCGAGTCTGCCACCGAATCCGAAATCTGTTTGGTTTGAAAGATTGGAAAATGAGAAATCTTTGTTTTGCACATCACCAAAAAATGATGTTGCCCCTCCGTTAGCATTGAAATACCAGTTGTAATCAACTGAGGATTGGGCATTTGTCATTCTTACTGAAAATAGCACAAGTACCGGAATCAGCAGAAGAAAATAGATTATTTTTTTTCTTTTTAACATCGTATGTTGGCAATTATTTCGACAACAGCAAATTTAATGTCATAAAAAGACGAATTTGTGGTCATTGCA
>CAYOZZ010000114.1:0-9618 GCA_964408535.1 uncultured Bacteroidales bacterium
TATTCTGTCCGGAAAGGATATTCCCAAACGCTAAGATAATAATAAATGTGACTATTAACCGGATTTCTTTCATCATATCTACACCCATAAAATCAATAATTTGTCATTTCTCAAACCGCAAAAAACAGTTTGTTCGATTCAAGCAAAAGTAATAAGTATGTAAAGTGTAAATATGTTACTATATCTTAAAATTATAACATTGGATTGTTGATAAGTTTAACGGAGCATTTTCTGAAATATTTTATGCTTAGTACATAATAGTGTAATCCTGATGTGCTATTCTGAAGGCTTTTGTTTTATTATCAATGCGTGCAACAAAAATGTAATATCCTTTCCTTACCTTGAAAATCTGGTCATTGACCTGGATAGCAATAGTTTGATTAGGATTATTTGGGGTATCTAAATAGGCATCGCATAGCTTTAAAACGTGAGTTCCCGAAAGAGTATAGACATCAACGATTATATGCGTGGGTTTGTTGATTTTTAATTGAACTGCGAGATAGGTATTAAACGGATTTGGAGCAATATGAACGGAGTTTATCCCGTAAATACCTGTGTCCGTTGGTATTACAATATTTCCCTGCTGATAGTATAGCGCTCCGATATCGGCTATTGTGTTATCAGGGTCATACTGACTTAAAGGATTTCCTTTGTCAATGCAGGGGGAATTTTCTTGTAGGTTGAAATTATTACTGTCGGGTGCAACAAAGTCAGGCGAATCCGAAATGTTTTCTTCGCCGGGTAAAGGAGTTTCATTATCGGTTAGCGAATATGACACGTAAACCGAAGAAAAACCGTCAACATTAATATCTTGTACCTGAGAATCTGAAAAGATTGTGTTTTGAATGTTTATCAAACTGCCGCCCGTACCCGGCACCAACTCAATACTGCTGATTCCGGTTTCGTTTTTATACAATGTGTTGTTGATTACCTCACCGTAAGAACCTTCTATAAAAACAATAGCCTCTTTGCATCGAGACACAATATTTCTGATGACTGAAATATTTTCAGAACTGCCATACGTTTCACTTCCGATTTCCATTCCTCTGTCAGTTGTATGCATAATTAAATTGCTGTCAATTAATATGTCATTACAGTTATTAAGATCAATGGCATCATCCGGGATGTCGAAAAAACTGTTTTTTCTTATCGTGCTGTATCTGACATAAGTAAACTTAATGGCATCAGGAATGTTTTCAAAAAAACAATCGCTTATTATTGCATTTTTCATATCACCGCACCAGAAACCCTCACCTTTGCCTATTCCTGAAATTGAGCAGTTTTTTATATCGGCACTGCCTCTTATTACACGCGTTACATTAGTGTACAGAGGCAGGTTTTGCCTTGTTATGAATGTGATATTTCTGTATTTTAAATTAACATCTTTTGTTGTAATCCTTCCATCAACTATTGTGGCATTTTTAAACTCACAGTTTGCTCCCGGATGATCAATTTCAATAATTCCCCAGCCTGTTGTGTCAACAACAGGTAAAATTTGTACCGGTTCGTCAACAGTACCGTTAATGAACATCCAGCCGTAAACCATAATGTTTACATTGGTGTCGAGATAAATTACCGCACCCTTTTCAATCAGGAGGGTGTCGTTTTCGTTTATTACGATTGTCGAATCAATATAATATGGTGAAAACTCTTTGTTAAAAATAACGGCAGATTCAGATTTTTGAAAACAAAATGTTGTTGTTATGAAGAGGAAAAGTGAGAAAATGCTCTTTATTGACCGTTTCATTTTTTCAAGTTTTGGAGTACAAAAATACAGAACTTTTTTTTAGCCTTCAATTTTTTTCAGTTTTTATGTGTAAGTATTACCAATTACTTAAATAAAAATCAATACATCTACCGGATTGGAAACAAGTATTAGTCGTACAAAGTGCCAGGTTGAGGGTCTTTAGCTAGTTTGAACGTCTTTAGTCAGATTGAGCGTAACCAGGTCAGATTGAACGTAACAGGTCAGGTTGAGCGTAGTCGAAACCTGGCCTGTTACGTTTATACTTTACACCGTTCATTAATAGTTGTAAGCCTTAACCTCGAAATATGATTGCGGGTGGAGGCAGGCCGGACATTTTTCAGGAGCCTTCGTTCCTTCGTGCAGATAACCGCAATTACGGCATTTCCACACTATCTTATCACCTTTCTGAAAGACTTTTCCTTCTTCAAGATTTTGATAGAGTTTGCGGTATCTCTCTTCGTGAGCCTTTTCCACTTTGGCAATCATTCTGAAAGCAACGGCAACTTCCTTAAATCCTTCTTTTTCGGCAACGTCTGCAAATTCCGGATAAAGTTCTGTCCACTCTTCATTCTCGCCATCTGCTGAAGCCTTGAGGTTTTCAAGCGTTGTTCCTATTATTCCGGCAGGATATGAAGCGGTGATTTCGACCATTCCTCCTTCAAGAAATTTGAAAAAGCGTTTTGCATGTTCTTTCTCATTGGCGGCAGTTTCGGCAAATATTCCTGAAATTTGCTCAAGACCCTCTTTTTTGGCCTGTTTTGCAAAATAATCGTAGCGCATACGTGCCTGACTTTCACCTGCAAATGCTTTCAGCAGGTTCTGTTCTGTTTTTGTTCCTTTTAGTGATTTCATTTTCTCTGTTTTTATTTAATGTGAATTAATAAATTTTATCTGTCGGCAAAAGTAATAAAAAAAATTAAATAAGAAAAATTCTTGATAAATAAAAAATATTGTTTATCTTTGCAGCCTATAAAAATAGTAATAATTTATTAAAGTATAAAAAAGGAGTTAATTATGAGTAATGAAAATCAAAAATTTCCATTGATTGGGGATAAATTCCCTGAAATGAATGTACAGACTACTCACGGAATGGTGAATATTCCTGGTGATTACAAAGGTAAATGGGTTGTGCTTTTTAGCCACCCGGCAGATTTTACACCTGTTTGTACAACGGAATTTGTAGCATTTGCAAAAAGAAACGACAAGTTTGAAGAACTGAATGCAAAACTGATTGGATTATCAATTGATCAGGTCTTCTCTCATATCAAGTGGGATGAGTGGATTGAGGAGAAGTTAGATGTGAAAATTCCGTTTCCGATCATTGCCGATTCAACCGGTGAGGTCGCAAAAACAATTGGTATGGTACATCCCGGAAAAGGTTCAACAACTGTCAGGGCTGTATTTATTATTGACCCAAAGGGAGTTATCAGGTTGATAATCTATTATCCTCAGGAGATCGGCCGAAATATGGATGAAATTTTGCGTGCTTTGAAGGCATTGCAGGTTTCCGATGCTAATGGTGTTGCCGTACCGGCCAGCTGGCCTGAGAATGAATTAATCGGCGATCGTGTTATTATACCGCCTGCTACCGATGTTGATACGGCAAAGGCAAGGCTGAAAGAGTATGAGTGTTATGACTGGTGGTTCTGTCATAAAAGTTTGTAAATAAATTGTAACAATCTCCGGTTTCGACCGGAGATTGTTTTTACATTTGCACTTGTCTGAACAAAAAATGTCTTTTGCAGTTATAATATTAAGGTAAAAAAAAATTGGAAGTACTTGAAAAAATACGGTCGGCACTTACTGCACACGGGTTAAAAGTAACTCCGCAAAGGATAGCTGTTTACAGGGCATTGCTTGAGCTTGGTAATCATCCCGATACGGATCAGATTATCGCTCAGGTTACTAAAGTTCACCCGACAATATCGCCGGGAACGATATATAAGACTCTTGACCTTTTTGCAGAGTACGGTATTATAATCCGTATTAAAACCGATACCGGAAGAATGAGGTTCGACCACCGTACCGGTCCCCACCATCATCTTTATGATAAAACCAATGATAAAATTGTAGATTTTGATGATGATGAACTTAATAAATTGTTGTCGGATTTTTTTAAGCGTAAAAAACCGGATAATTTTGAGATTGAGGATGTCAAGTTGCAAATTGTCGGGAGATTCAAATAGGGGAAGTCTAATCAAATTAGCTCCGCTCAACGTTCATTCATTTAGGCATTCAATCATTTAAGCATTCACACATTAACAAACAAACCAAATGGATACAAAAGCATTCTTCAAATTAAGTTACGGGCTTTACGTAATAAGCTCGAAATATGGCGATAAACTGAACGGATACGTTGCAAATACTGCGTTTCAGGTTACTGCCGACCCCCCGCAGATAGCAATAAGCTGTCATAAGGATAACCTTTCTTCCGAATTAATTACAAAAAGTAAAGTGTTTTCAATTTCGGTACTGGATCAAAAGGCTGATGTCGGAGTGATTGGAAACTTCGGATATAACACAGGTAAAGAAAAGGAGAAGTTTGCGAATGTAAAGTATAAAACCGGCAAGAGCGGAGCTCCTGTTTTGTTAGATAGTACTATTGCCTGGTTTGATTGTGAAGTTGTTGACAGTTTTGATGTCGGCTCGCATATTCTTTTTGTCGGCAAAGTGATTGACAGTGAGTTGCTTGAGGAGAATGGAGAGCCGTTAACATACGACTATTATCATAAAGAAATGAAAGGTAAAGCCCCGAAAAATGCCCCTACATACATAAAAGAAGATAAAAAGGAGGAAGTCAGCGGTTTGGGACGGAAGTTTGAATGCCTCGTTTGCGGTTATGTGTATGACCCGACCGAAGGTGACGAAGGACAGGGAATACCTCCGGGTACATCATTTGAGGATTTGCCTGATGACTGGGTTTGTCCGGTATGTGCTGCCGCCAAGTCGGATTTTGTCTCTTTGAATTAGATAGCTGTTGAGACATGGATTTTTATGATGGTGCCGATTTTCGCTGTTTTTGATAAGCGGCGCAGCTGTCTGATATTCGGTTATTCTTTATTTGAGGCTTACCCTTTTTGTAAAATACTGATGGAGAGAAATACTTAGATATAGTGGTCTGATGTTGAGAGCTAAGCCGGCTGACGGTGATACTGCCTGAGATAAATAATTTGTGTCAACGAGAAACAGGAACGGGTATTCCGAATTTTCAACAGGTAACCCGAGGTGATTTTCAGCAATGTTGTAAATTTTTATACCTTTCTTCTTTTCAAACTTTAAATGTTTTTTTGTATTTTCGAATGATGAAATGTAAATAATATTCTTTTCTCCTATTACACTTGTAAACTTATTTAATGTTTCAAGTTCAATATCTATACATTTCTCACAACTCTTATCTTCAAATACAAAAATCAGTTTAGGAGGATGTTCTAATATTTTAGATAATTTGATATTATTGTTATTTCCGGTTTTCATGATAATGCTTGTGTCAATCTTAATTCCTGTCGATTCTTTGGCCGCAATTTTTAACCTGTTATTTGTAATGCTATCAACCTTTACTGTCTGATTTTGAAAAGGTGTTTTTAACCTTTGATATATTGTGAATGATTTGTAAATTATAAAACCTGCTATCAGAATAACAAAAATGATAATAAATGCTCTTTTTTTTATTTTGATTTTCATTTCAATTTGCTAAGTTTATTTACGAGTATGACGCACATAATTTATCATAATTACATCTTAAGTTGTTTTTATTTTGATAGTAATATCCGCATAGCTTATCTTTGCCATTCAAATTAGAAAAAATGAAAACACTATTTTCAACTTTGATTATCTTATTTTTTACACAATTATTTGTTTTAAAATCTCAGGACACAGTAACAGTTCAAACTTTTACCTTTGACGATCCAAGTCCTGAAGGGTGGGGGGCACCGTACCGGGGAACGTTTGAATTTCCGGCTGATGAGCAGTCGTGGGAGAAAATCATAATGGTAAAGTCGTTAAAATGTGATTCCGCTACCAAAGGAGATAAATATCCCTGCGGTGAGTGGGATTATCTAACACATACATTGATTTTTGTGCCGGAGGATGATACTGTTGAAACATTCCAGCTCGGAAGTTTTGTTACACCTTACGGAAAAAGGTTAAAAATGGGAGGGGAAAATGGCTGGAAGTGGTATTATGATGTGAGCGATTATGCACCGCTGCTGAAAGGAAAGGTGGATTTGCAGGCGGGAAACAACCAGGAGCTTCTCGACTTAAAATTCCTGTTTGTTAAAGGAACTCCTCCGAGAAATGTCATTTCTGTTGAAAATGTTTATCCCTTCGGAACATATAAATATGAGTATCTGGCAAATGATTCCGTTTTGAAACCGAAGAGGATTGTTTTAAATAAAAATGCATCCGGTTTTAAACTTAAAGCAAGAATATCAGGTCACGGTCATTTCGGTCCGCATAATTGTTGTGAATGGGACAGTAAAACACATACTTATGCTATTGGTGACTGGGATCAATATAAATGGAATGTTTGGAAAGACTGCGGTTTTAATCCCATATATCCGCAGGGCGGCACCTGGCCTTTCGACAGAGCAGGCTGGTGCCCGGGAACAAAGGTTGATGAATATGATTTTGAACTGACCGGCAGGGTTTTCCCCGGAGATACAATGCTGATAGATTACCGGATTGAAATGTACAGCGATAACGGAGAGAAAGACGGTGAGTTTCGTATGTCGCATCAGCTTGTAAGCTACGGGCCGCCGAATTTTAAAAATGATGCCCGGATTGAGGATATCATTGCACCAAGCTCAAAAGATTCCTATAGCAGGATAAATCCGGTGTGCAACAATCCGAGAATAATAATCAGAAATACGGGAGAATATCCGCTGAAATCGCTTGAGATAGTTTACGGGCTGAAAAACGGAGAAAAGAGGCAATATCTTTGGGGAGGCGACCTCAAATTTATGGAAGCGGAAGAGGTATGGCTTCCGGCACCGGACTGGTCTAATGCTGAAAGTGCCGGCATTTTTTCGGTCGAAATAAGAAAACCAAACGGGGTTGCCGATGAGTATTCTGCAAACAATAAAATGACTTCAACGGTTAATGTCCCGGAAATTTTACCCGGGAAATTCGTCGTTTATATTGAGACCAATGACAAGGGAAGAGCAAAGGAAAATTCATATTTTATTTCCGGCGATCCCGGTGATGTTCTTTATTCGAGGGAGGTTTTTCAGGATAGCGTTACGTACAATGACACTGTGAATCTGTCACCTGGCTGCTATGAGTTTCGCCTTACCGATTCAATGGAAGACGGTATGATACGCCATTGGTGGTACCACAACAGTAATCCCGGACTTGTCGGCAGAAACGGTAAAATCGAATTTCATTCCCTTGACGGAGAGGTATTACACACTTTTCCTTATGATTTTGGACAGGAACTGTTATTCAGATTCAGGGTGAAATAATATTATGTTTCCGGCATTTAACCAGCCCGATACGTCGTTTACATCATTTGAGAATTTTATTGCCGAAAACCTTCCCTGGCCTTCCGACCATAAGGCAACTTTTGTAACATTGAAATTCTCGCAAATAACAGGAATTTCCGACCGCAAGATTTCGAACTTTATTTCGGTATATCCAAACCCTGCTAAGGATAAACTCAATATAACAACCGATAAAATCTATGAAAACGCCCGTATTGAACTGTTAAATTCCAAAGGGGTAAAAGTTTATGATTCGATCTTCGATAACAAAAAAACTTTTTTGCTGGACCTAAAGAGTTTTGTCAGCGGAATTTATATTCTTCGTTTCCGGACAGGTAACAGAAGCGTGCAGAAAAAAGTTGTTATAAAATAAAAAGCCCGTGAGTAACTCCCTCACAGGCTTAATATTAAGCAAACTTTTATTCTTAAAAAGGCCAGAAACTGTTATCGTTCCAAATCTGTTCTTTCAGGTCTTCGTTCAGTTGGTGAAGCAGTTTTCCGTGTCCGCTCTCCCAGTCGGCAAGCATCTGGTAGGTTGCTTTTTCTTCCGGGTCGGTAGCCTCTTTTGCTCTGTCGGAATAAATTTTAACAGCTCTTTCCTCAAAATCAATTGCAGCCGAAATAGCTGACGCCTCAAAGCTTGCAGCCGATATTTCCTTCTTAATCTTGTCGGTCAGTATCTGCATTGCAGTCTCTTCGTCGGCAGCTTCGGTATGCTCTCCGGGTTTAATGAATTTTCCGTTTTCGGTATATGCTTTGAACTGCTTTGAAAGGAATTTAATATGTTCATCTTCCTCTTCGGCCATCATTGTAAATATCTTTTTTGCTGATTCGCTTTGCGACTGTCTTGCGACAGTGGAATAGAAAGCCTTGCCTCTTTTTTCAAGAAGAATTGCCTCTTTTAATATATCTATCGGTGATTTTGCTGACATAACTATTTGTTTTTAAGGTTTGTATTGATGTTTGTAAATTGTAAAATATTTAATATAAAGTTTAGCAAATTTATATATTTTTGAAGATTATCAACAAATAAAATTGATTAATGTTCAATTATAACACGGCAACTATTTATAAAGATTATGGAGGATAGGATAAAACAACTTTTTTCTGATTGGGCAGGTGAAGAGCCTGTTTATTTCGGGAGTTTACCCCGGTCGGGTTCGTTGCGTCAATATTTCAGGATAAAAGGAAGGTCAAAGCAGGCTATTGCTGCAGTTAATTCCGACTTGCGGGAGAATGAAGCCTTCTATTCATTTACCGGCCATTTTTTAAAAAACGGACTTTATGTTCCCGAGATATTTGCGAAATTACCTGAAGAAGGAATTTATCTTTTGCAGGATTTGGGTGACACAACACTTTTTTCGTTGCTGATAGACGCCGGCAGGGAAAATGGAATACCTGAAAATATTGTGCAACTTTATAAAGAGTCATTAAGTGAACTGATTAAATTTCAGGTTGTTGCCGGGAAAAGCCTGGATTATTCGGTATGTTATCCGCGTGCTGCTTTCGACAGACAGTCAATGCAGTGGGATTTGAACTATTTCAAATATTATTTTCTGAAACTTACAGGTATCTCTTTTCATGAACAAAAGTTAGAGGATGATTTTAACGGTTTGACGGATTATCTTGAAAGTGCCGATATGGATTATTTTATGTTCCGTGATTTTCAGGCGCGTAACATTATGATTTATGATAAAAAGCCGTATTTTATTGATTATCAGGGTGGACGAAAAGGTCCGTTGCAATACGACCTTGCTTCAATTCTTTTTCAGGCAAAGGCTCAACTGCCCTTTTCCCTGAGGGAAGACCTGCTAAAATACTATATCACTAATTTGAAACAGTACATTAATGTTGATGAGCAGAAATTTGTGGAGCTTTACTACGGATTTGTTCTGATAAGGACATTACAGGTGCTTGGAGCTTATGGTTACAGAGGCTATTTTGAAAGAAAACCCCATTTCATCGAAAGTATTGAATATGCGGTCGAAAATCTGAAATGGATTTTAACTAATGTGACTATTCCTGTCGAGATGCCCGAACTTACAAAATGTCTGACCGGAATAGCCGGTAAAAACCGGTTTGGAGAAAAGAGAAAATCAAGTGATACTTTAACGGTTGAAATAAACAGTTTCTCTTTTAAAAAGGAGATTCCTGAGGATGAAAGCGGGAACGGCGGTGGTTTTATATTCGATTGCCGGGCATTACCAAACCCCGGGAGATATGAAGAATACAAAAAACTGACAGGAAAGGATAAGCCTGTTATTGACTTTCTGAATAAGGAGCCTGAAGTCCTGAAATTTCTGAATAATGTGTTTGAAATCGTTGACCAATCCGTTGATAATTATATTGAGAGGGGATTTGGTCATCTTATGGTGAATTTCGGGTGTACCGGCG
>CAYOZZ010000115.1:0-13001 GCA_964408535.1 uncultured Bacteroidales bacterium
CACTTTCGTACGATCACAGAATAATTGACGGAAAAGAGTCGGTTACATTTCTTGTCAAAGTAAAAGAGATGCTTGAGAACCCGGCAAAAATGCTGTTCGGCGGAAATGATCCGGTTATCGAGTTGCTGGGATTGTAAAGGATAAATTTTAAATAATGACTATTTGAATGACAAGCGTGGACGCTTGTTGTATACGTTGGTGAAATACGGGATTAAAACTTGGCAACAAGTTTCACATTCAACTGCCGCATCGTAAGGTAATTGGGTACAGCATATTGTCTTCCGAACACATCCGTAACCCAGATGTAGGAAACCGTATTGGCTACCGATAAGATATTCAGAATTTCGACCGATATCCACATTGCTTTAAATGCACGCAAAGGATTTTTCTTTGAAAAACGAGTGTGACCTCCAATCAGCTCTTTTGAAAAACCGATATCAACCCTTCTGTAAGGATTCATTCGCAGAGTATGCTTCTCCTTCGGTGCCTGTGGCGGGCCGAACGGCAATCCGGTTCCGAAAGATAGCGTCAGGCTCATTTTATAGGTAGGGTTTCTCGGCAGGTAATCCTGAAAAAACATACTGAACATTACCCGCTGGTCAGTGGGACGCGGAATATAGGCTGTCGTATCGGTTACGTTTCCCATATCGTCATAATAGACAATTTTTTCCTTCGTCTGCATAACCGACAAACTTGCCCATGAATCTATTCCTCTTACAAACTCACCGTTGATTTTCATATCTATCCCTGTGGCATACCCGAATGCGTTATTGTTTGCAAGATATCTTATACGCACATTATCAACAATATAAGGATTAAGGAAATCAAGTTTTTTATAATAAACCTCCGTAACAAATTTGAATGGTCTGTCCCAGGCCTTAAAATTCCAGTCACTTCCTGCTACAACCTGAATTGATCTCTGTGCTTTAACATCAGGATGGATTGTACCGGTTAAATCTCTCAGTTCCCTGTAAAACGGCGGTTGATAGTACCAGCCTGCCGAGATACGAAAAAGAAAATCCTTTTCCCAGTCGGGTTTAAATGAAATCCTTGCTCTCGGACTAACTACAAGCTGATTATTATAATCCCAATAATTTGCTCTCACACCAAGTGTAAATGTAAAATCCGGCTTTCCCTCGGGTAAACTCCAGGTATCCTGAATAAATCCGGTGTATCTGTTTGAAGCTATATCTGCGTTCGTTCTTCCGAAATAGTTCATCACAAAAGGATAATCGGGCTGAATTGACGGGTCGGTGTAACCCACGGAATCGGGAGGCCTCGGGAGGGTATATCCGGCAGAGTCTATCATAACCCATTCATTCATTGCATCGGTTATCCTTTCATATTGATATTTCACGCCCCACCGTATCAGATTTTGCCCCTTTTCGATACTTCCACGATGAGCAACACTAAAAATCCTCGAATCAAGACTGTTCCTGGCATGTTCCATATACGAGCCGACTCCCTGCGTCTGAACCACATCACCGTAATTCTCACTGCCGGGATTATTCTCAACCTGCCCGATCCAGTATTGCCCGAGGAGGTCGTAATTTTCATTCTCATTTGAACTGGTCCCGGAGAATATCAGCTTATAAACCGACTTATTATCAGGCCTGTACGAGAGAGTTGCTCCGCCAAGATAGTTGACATAATGATCGGCCTCCTGCCCCTCAAAGTAAATTTTTAGCCGTTTAACATTTTGTACGGTTCCAAAATCGGTCTCGCGGCTTGTCGGTACAAGATTGTATTTATTATTCGCAAAGTTTCCAAGAACGGAAAGCTCCAGCTTTTTTGTGATTTTATATGTAAATAAAGCCTGAACATCAATGAAAGAGGGTTTATAATCACCTTCGGTTTGCAGTGTATTTAGGAGATATTTGGTTGATTTATAGCGTGCGCCGATTAAATATGAAAACTTTTTATCTTTTGTTGCATCTTCAAGTTCGAGCGAAGCACCAAGCAATCCAAGGGAAAAAGAGCCACCGAATTTTGAAGGCTTCTTATAGCGAATATCAAGAACCGATGACATTTTATCACCGTATTTTGCATCAAACCCGCCGGCGGAAAACAGGACTGACGATGTCATATCCGGGTTTACAAAGCTAAGCCCCTCCTGCTGTCCCGAACGAATCAACAAAGGTCTGTAAATTTCTATATCATTGACATACACCAGATTTTCATCAAAATTACCACCCCTGACACGGTATTGCGAACTAAGTTCATTTGTTGACGAAACACCAGGCTGTATTTTTATCAAAGCATTAATGCTGTTCGACATAGGCAGCATATCAGCAATCTTAGGGTCAATCCGGATTATGTTCGAAGTTCTGACTCTTTTATCTTCCACAGCCACTCCCGTTATCTCCGTCATATTCTGCTTTATGCTCATATTCATCTCTTTCCGCTCGCCCTTTTCGGCTCTTACCTGTTGAACCTTTTTTTCATAGCCCATATATGAAAAGGCAATATAGACTTCACGTCCTGCCGGAATCGTCAACTCGAACCTTCCTTTTGAATCGGTTACAGCACCGCCGGGTAATCCCGAAATAGCAACATTGACAAGCTCAAGCGGAGTGCCTTTGTCATCAGTCACCTTTCCGTAAACAACCGCCTGATTCTGACTAAAAGCCGGAAATGACAAAACTACAACAGAAAATATGATTATAAAAAACTTCATATCTGAAATTCAAATTTCAATAAAAGGCAAAGGTAAAAAGTATAAAGGAAAATTAAGGGTTTTATTATATATTTTAGTAAATAAAATTGAATAATATCAGTTTTTCGGTCTAAAACATATTGATTATTTATAAATTGTATAGTGTATAAGACGGATAAACTATGGATGTTGAATGAAGCGACAGCCTTTCCTCTCCCGATGGGAGTTCCGGTTTTTATCGAAAAAAGGTGTATGGCACAACATTTTATCAGATTACATACTGTAATTCAACCGATTACATTCTTAATAATATGACTAATCCCTTAATTTCCCAAGGTAGCCACCATAACAGCTTTAATGGTATGCAGTCTGTTTTCAGCTTCATCAAAAACTATTGACGCTTCCGACTCAAAAACCTCCTCGGTTACTTCCATAGCCTCTATTCCGTATTTTTGATAAATCTCCTCTCCCACTTTTGTATCACGGTTATGGAAAGCGGGAAGACAGTGCAGGAATTTAACTTTGGGGTTACCTGTTTTTGCAAGAAGTTCACTGTTAACCTGGTACGGCAGCATCTCTTTAATTCTCTTTTCCCAAAGCGACGGGTCTTCACCCATTGACAGCCAGACATCGGTATAAATAAAGTCAACACCCTTAACACCTTCCTCAACATTATCGGTAACATTTATCTTTGCCCCTGTCTCTTTTGCTATTTCAAGACATTGATCAACAAGTTCCTTATCAGGTTGACCGGTTTTAGGAGCCACAGCCCTGAAGTCCATACCCATCTTGGCAGCACCTACCATCAGGGAGTTACCCATATTGTTTCGTGCATCACCCATATAGGCAAATGATATCTGATGAAGCGGCTTGTCCGAATGTTCCATCATTGTCAGGAAGTCGGCAAGAATCTGCGTCGGGTGAAACTCAGTTGTAAGTCCGTTCCAGACAGGAACTCCGGCATACCTTGCAAGCTCTTCAACAACAGACTGTCCGAATCCGCGATACTCAATTCCGTCGTACATCCGGCCGAGAACACGTGCCGTATCTTTCATAGTTTCTTTGTATCCGATTTGTGAGCCTGAAGGTCCCAGGTAAGTAACTGTTGCACCCTGATCGTGAGCTGCAACTTCAAAAGCGCAACGTGTACGGGTTGATGCTTTCTCAAAAATAAGAGCGATGTTTTTACCTTTTAACTTTTGTTGCTCTGTACCGGCATACTTGGCCTTTTTCAGGTCGGATGACAGTTCGAGTAAAAATTTTATCTCTTTCGGAGTGAAGTCGAGAAGTTTCACAAAACTCCTGTTTCTTAAATTGTAAGCCATGATATTTGTTTTTTAGATGTAACTTATTAAAATTATTTATCTTTTTTATTTTGAGCTTTGTATGTCATTTGCTTCGCGTCATTTTTTGTCATTTGCGCTTTGCGCGTCATTTGCTGTGGTGTCCAATTGATTTTATATAGTTGTTTAGCTTTACACCGATTTTATCAATCTCCATAGTGAAATATTGAAATTGTTCTTCTGAAATCAGTTTTCTGTTATACGATTTTGTTAACCATGTTTTAGTTTCATAAAGTGAACCTCTGGAGTAATAACTGAAATGTTTAGCTTCTTTGAAGTGATACCTTCCAAATCCTTCACTTAAATTTGCAGCAACAGAATCAACAGCCCTTACCAATTGTTTTCCAATAGTATCTTTGTGAAAATAATCCCATTTTATTACGATATCCCAAACCATTTCCCCAAGATCCATTGATAACTGATAAACCATTAATTCTTCCAATTTCATTTTTATTCAATATTCAATTAACAATATTCAAAATCATATTTAATAACCATTAATGACTACCTAATAACCATCAAATAAAAACAATCCTTGTTCCTCCGTCGTCAACCCCGAGCAATGTTGTTTTCGTAATGATAGCATCCTTTCCCGTATTCTCGACAAAATCAATTGCCGCCCTGATTTTCGGAGCCATACTACCTTCGGCAAACTGTCCCTCTTCAAGATACTGACGCGCCTGTGCAATATTCATCCTGTCAATTGTTTTCTCCTGCGGCGTGTTGAAGTTCAGACAGACTTTAGCAACATCGGTCAGAATAAACAGCCTGTCGGCATTAATTTGTTTTGCAAGCAATGCAGAAGCGAGATCTTTATCAATCACAGCATCAATGCCCTGCAGTTTATTGGGGTCAACATAAAAAGCCGGAATTCCACCACCACCGACTGCAATAACAATATGTCCTGCCCTTGCCAACTGCTCAATGGATTTTTTATTGCTAATGACCAAAGGTTTCGGTGATGCAACCACCTTTCGCCACCCGCCGCGTTTCTTATCCTCAATAAATTTCGCACCGGTCTCCTTCGCCATCTTATCCGCCTCTTCTTTAGTCAGATACGGGCCTATAGGTTTTGTAGGATTATTAAAAGCCGGATCATCCTTATTTACAAGCACTTGTGTAATAATAGCAATTATATCCTGATCCATATCATTGGCTTCCAGCACATTTCTTAACTGCTGTTCAATCATATAACCGATAAACCCCTGAGAATAAGCCACACAAATATCAAGAGGCATCTGCGGAATCCCGTACATTTTTTCTCCTGCCTGCTCCGAAAGCAGAATGTTCCCAACCTGCGGACCATTGCCGTGAGTGATAACTATATCATAGTTTCTGTTTAGCAGATGCAACAAATTTTTACTGGCCTCATAAGCATTTTGTTCCTGTTCGTCAATTGTACCTTTTTGTCCGGCCTGCAACAAGGCATTTCCGCCAAAAGCGACTACTGCAAGTTTTTTCATATATCTATAATTTTAAAGAGGTGCAAAAGTATAAAAATTAAAATAGCAGTGAAATCTATACACATTTTTTTCAAAACAATTGATAGTACGTCTTCCCGTTTCAAAATAAATATTTAACTTCGGGGCGTTGTTAAACACTTTCAAACAGAAAAGAGATGAAAGCAAACCCCAAATTTTATATCGGATTCATCGGGGGGATAGTCTTGTTTGTGCTGATTGCCGCTTTTGGCAACCTATCGCCTGGACATCCCGAAGTAACCTATACTATGGCAATTGCAGTGCTGATGGCTGTCTGGTGGATAACCGAAGTAGTACCGCTGGCAGTTACATCCCTGCTCCCGGTTGTGCTTTTCCCGCTTTTCGGAGTAATTAACGGGAAGGAGGTTTCCTCGGCATATTTTAATGATGTTATATTTCTGTTTATCGGCGGTTTTCTTGTTGCGCTTGCAATGCAGAAATGGAATCTGCACAAAAGAATTGCCCTGAAAATTTTAATGCACACCGGTGTACGGCCGGGAAGTATTCTTTTGGGATTTATGCTCGCTACGGCTTTTCTATCAATGTGGATTTCAAATACGGCAACGGCAATGATGATGATTCCAATTGTAATTTCGGTTATTGATCAACTTGAAGAGAGTATCGGCAAAGCGAATATTAAAAATTATGCAATCGGATTGCTGCTCGGCATTGCTTACAGTGCTTCAATCGGAGGGATAGCCACCCTTGTCGGCACACCCCCGAACCTTGCATTTGCAAAAATATTCTCCATTACTTTTCCCGATGCCCCTGAAATCGGTTTCGGACAATGGATGACTTTCGCACTCCCAATCACTATCGTAATGATGGGTATCCTTTGGATTTACCTCTATTTTATTTTTTTCCGCAGTAAAAATCCATTTACGGCAATCATTGATCCGGAAACATTTAAGAAGCAGTATAAAGCACTTGGAAGAATTTCTTTTGAAGAAAGAATCGTTCTGATTGATTTCGTTTTATTTGCATTATTGCTGCTATTCAGATCAGATATAAACATAGGATCATTCAAAATACCCGGTTGGGCAAACCTTTTTTCACAACCAAAATTTCTAAATGACGGAACCGTAGCCATTGCCGTCGGTATTGTTTTGTTTCTTATTCCTTCAAAAGAAAAAGGCGACCGTATTCTCGACTGGGAAACAGCAAGAAATATGCCCTGGCGTATCATCCTGCTTTTCGGTGGCGGGTTTGCACTGGCACTTGGATTTGTGGAATCGGGACTTTCAGTCTGGATTGGAAACCGGCTTGGGACTATGCTTGATTTCCACCCCGTCGTCATAACCATTGCAATAACAACAGTAATGATATTTTTAACGGAAGTTACCTCCAACACAGCTACAACCCAGATGCTGCTGCCTATTCTTGCCGGACTTGCAGTATCCGACAAGATAAATCCGCTGCTTTTTATGCTTCCTGCAACCATAGCAGCATCAATGGCCTTTATGCTTCCTGTCGCCACACCTCCAAATGCAATTATTTTCGGAACAGGCCGCATTGAGATAAAGGATATGGCAAAAACAGGTTTTTTTCTTAATCTTATCGGTATAGTCATAGTTACGATAATAACCTGGTTTCTCGGGGTTCATATATTTGATATCCAACCCGGTATATTTCCCGAATGGGCCGTAATGAAATAATAACTTTGGTGTGAACATCGGCTTCACCGGCAGTGGAGGTCATTAGTGCTGCGTGCACTATTTACATCCTGCCGTTTAATTCTTTTTACTATTTTCGCACCCGATTATGAAACTATCCGTATTTAACTGGGGCTTACTAATTGTTTACGCACTTGTCTGTATTTGGATAGGATTCTGGAGTTCGCGGGGACACAAAGATGATGACTATCTGATAGCGGGCAGGAAGATGACTCTTTTCGGTTTTATATCATCTGTTGTTGCAAGCTATATTGGAGGGGCGGCTATTGTTGCTTATTCGGCTTATGTATATCAGTTTGGAATTTCGGCTATCGCAGTATTTGCAGGTACTGCACTTGGATTCATAATTTTCATCCCCTATGCTTTAAAACTCAGAAAGATAAGTACGGAAAAACAGTTTTTAACATTATCGGACTGGTTTTTCTATAAATACGGCAAACAAACAGGTGTAGCTTCGGCCGTAATTCTTTTTGTTGTTTATTTCGGAATGCTTCTGAATCAGTTTATTGCAGGAAGCAGTATCTTGTCGAATATTAGCGGCTGGAGTTACGAAACGGCGTTGATGATATCAAGTGCTATTATTACAATATACCTCGTTGCAGGCGGATTTAAAAGTGTGATAAAGACGGACATTTTTCAATATATCATCTTATTTGTTTTATTCGGATTCCTGGGATATCTATTGATACGGGAAGACAGTAATTTTTCAGAGGAAATATTCGACATATCAAGAATGGACCCGATGATGACAATTGCTTTCATTGCTTTTGGTGTTCTTATTATTTTTCAGTCTGCCGAATACTGGCAACGCGTTTATGCTGCCAAAAACGAAAGTGTTGTCAGAAAAGGATTGGCAGGCTCAGCCGTTTTTGTTGTGATAACAGGTTTCGCAATAACCATAGTCGGACTGTCCGCACACGAAAATGCACCCGGCATCGAACCGCGTGATGCATTCTCAGAAGGACTTACGGTTCTTGTTCCTGCAAAGTATATTGGAGCAGGACTTGTACTTTTGTTTGCAGCAATAATGAGCTCGGCCGATACAATTATTTTCGTGCTTGCATCAAGTGTTGCAAAGGATTACATTGCACATTTCTCAAAGAAAGAGGTTACGCAACACAATCTGATGATACAAACCAAAATCTTCATTGTTCTGTTTTCAATCATCGGGTTTACACTTGCATATTTTTTCAGGGACCTGATAACGGTAATCCTGTTCATCACCGGAATCGGATTTACAATTATACCGGCGGCCATCTCGTCCTTTCATTTTAAAATTTTACCGAAAGCGGCTCTTGCAAGCTTCATATCAGGAATTGTCTATATTTTTGTATTGATAATAACAGGCAATTTAATACCGGAGCTTAGTATAGCATCCATTATTATTGCAACATTTTTTCTAATATTGTTTCAGTTGATATTAAAAACCAAAAAATGAAAAATTTATTGATCTTTACGGCACTGTTTTTCTTGACATTCCAATCTAAGGCATATTTTCCGGCAGGAGACAGTACAATAACAGATTCAACAAAAGTTAAGAAAAAAGAAAAGATTAAGAAAGGGTTAAATTTCGGAATATTACCGATTGTAGGATATACGACTGACATAGGATTCGCCTATGGTGCATCAGTGAGTATGTACAACTACGGAGACGGAACTATTTATCCCGATTATAAGTATATGCTGTATGTTGAGTATTCCAGAACGACTAAGGGTCAGGGCACTACACAAATATTCTTTGATTCAAAGGGGCTTATTCCCGGACTTAGAATAACATCCGACATCAGTTATCTTACAGAATTAAAACTTAATTTTTACGGTTTCAACGGTTATGATGCCGTTTATAACCATGCTTTTACAGAAAAAAATAATCCCGGTTATATTTCAAAGGTTTTTTACAATTATCAGCGTAAGTTCCTGAGAATCACTGCCGATGGTGACGGCAATATTTTAGGGAGGAAATTAAGATGGCATTTTGGACTTGGGTTTTTTAAATTTGACATCAATACGGTTGATGTTGACAAATATAATAAAGGACAGAAGGAGGAAGACAAAATAGAGAAAACAGACCTGTTGTACGAAAAATATATCAAATGGGGAATTATCAGAGAGGATGAAAAAAACGGAGGGGATATGCCTTATGTCAAGCTTGGATTAACGTATGATACAAGGGATAATGAAAATGATCCGATGAAAGGATTATGGGATGAAGTAATGATTCAGTTTACACCAAAATTATTTTCTGCACAACAAGGCAGTTTCACACGGCTCTCATTAATTCACAGACAGTATTTCCCGATAATTAAAGACAGGTTTTCATTTGCATACCGTCTCGCCTACCAGGGAACGATAGCAGGCCGGGCACCGTTTTATCTTGAGCCTTATATGATTACGGCAGTTTCGTTTACAACTACAATTGACGGACTGGGTGGCGCAAAAACACTTAGGGGTATTCTGAGAAACAGAGTTGTGGGTGACGGAGTGGTTTACGGAAATGCCGAATTCAGATATATTTTTCTTAAAACCATTATGTTCAAACAGAATATTTTTCTTTCGGCTAATGCCTTTGCGGATGCAGGAAGGGTAGTTCAAAAATATGATGTACCCGAAACTTTTAACGGACAACCTTATCCTGCCGGTTATTTTGATTTTGGTGCTGAAAAATTCCATTTCTCTTATGGTGGAGGAATCAACCTTATAATGAACAGAAATTTCATAATCTCTACCGACTTTGGATTTACAACCGATAAACGGGATGGAAACTTCGGCTTTTATGCAGGAATAGGATATTTGTTTTAGTATTCAATGAAAAATAAATGGACTAATAAAAGGGCACTAAAGCTTTTTGCAGTAATTTTCGTAATTACGGCGGTGGCAGACATAATTTTTGCAAAAATTTATTACGATAAAGTACAGCTATTCATCAGTAGTCAGCCAAAAAACTTAAAAGCAGATGCCGGAATTATCTTTTTCGGAGATGCAACTCCTGACGGAAAAGCTCTCGGCCCCGACAGCAAAAACAGAGCTGAAACGGGTATAAAACTTTTAAACGGCAACAAAATAAAAACAATAATCTGTGTTGGGGGAAACAGCAGGGAAATTCTGAAGAAACCGAAAAACCTGATGAGAAACTACCTTATCAAAAAAGGTGTTCCCATAAAAAAGATAATTTACGATTCT
Organism: uncultured Bacteroidales bacterium; assembly: GCA_964408535.1. Lineage (GTDB taxonomy): Bacteria > Bacteroidota > Bacteroidia > Bacteroidales > JAADJA01 > JAADJA01. The sequence goes on from CAYOZZ010000115.1 coordinate 10,334, forward strand.
ACTTCGTTCAACACCATAACAAACTGGGAAGCGGGAAAAAGAATACTTGACGATAACGGCTTCTCATCGGCAATAATAATTAGTGCTCCTCTGCACATATACAGAATTGCCCATACGCTGGACTTTGAAGGGAGAAAAGTCTATTTTGCATCATTCAGTTACAGGCTCAATACAATTGGTGATTATGTCATACTTTTGAAGGATATTCACCACGAATGGATAAGCCTGACGTTGAACAAGGTTTTAAATGATAAAGTCAGGAACAAGCTTGTTTTTATCATCCGTGACATCAAGCATAAGATAAAAAATCTTTTTTTAAGAGGAAATGATACCGGATTGAACCCTGTCCAGAACAATTATTCGGGATAGTATTAGCAGGACGATTTACGTTAAGCAAAACAGATGACATCACAACGAAAAGCATACATATACGCAATAGCTGCGATACTTGGCTGGTCAACAATAGCATCTGCTTTTAAAGTATCACTGAGGTATTTTGATTATATGCAACTGTTGTTTTTTTCGTCGGCTTTTTCGGTTATTGTCCTTTTTATTATCATACTTTCCACGAAAAAGACTGTTTTTTTAAGGCAGACTACCCGCACAAACCTTATCCACTCTGCAATACTTGGATTTCTAAATCCTTTTCTCTACTACTTTGTACTTCTAAAGGCTTACACTCTTTTAAAAGCACAGGAAGCAGGAACACTTAATTACATCTGGCCAATAACACTGGTTTTGCTTTCGATACCGTTGTTAAAGCAAAAGATAAAGCTATTGAGTGTAATTGCCATTGTTATTAGTTTTGCAGGAATTATAGTCATATCAACAGAAGGAAGGATAACAACTCTGGAGTTTAGTGAGCCGTCAGGTGTTGCCCTTGCAGTCAGCAGCAGTATATTCTGGGCGCTTTACTGGATTTTCAACATAAAAGATAAAAGGGATGAAGTGATTAAACTGTTTGTGAATTTTGTTTTCGGAACTCTGTTTATTCTTATTGCAATATTGCTTTCAGGCGGATTCAAAAATATATCGTTTAAGGGTCTGGCAGGTGCTTTGTACATTGGGATTTTCGAAATGGGACTGACCTATTTTCTTTGGTTGAAAGCTTTACAACTATCTGAGAATACTGCGAAAGTTTCAAATCTGGTTTACCTCTCCCCTTTTATCTCTCTAATGATTATTAATATTGCAATCGGTGAAAAAATCCTGCTCTCAACCGTAACAGGGTTAATTCTTATTATTGCGGGTATAATTTTGCAACAGATTTCAGGCAGGTACGGCAATAACGGTTCAAAAAGGTAACCCCGAAATTACGGTTTAACAAAAAACTTATCAATAGCAGCCAATAGTTTTGATGGCCGTATAGGCTTTGAGAAATATTCATCACACCCTGCTTCAATACTCTTGGCTCCATCCTCTGCCATTGCATAAGCTGTAAGAGCAATGACCGGCAGCTCCTTCCTGAAAGACTTTATTTTCTTTGTAGCCTCATATCCATTCATCTTAGGCATTCTGATATCCATTAACACGAGGTCAATATTCTTGTTGGCTTTGCAAATATCAACAGCTTCCGCACCATTTACTGCCCATATTAAAACAACTTTTGTTTTGTGTAATGCCGCTTTTATAAGTTCATAATTTGTTTCTTCATCTTCTGCTACCAGAATTGTCTTCCCTTTCCAGTTGTACTGGTATGACCAAAATTTTTCATTTTCGCGAGCAGTATCTTCCTCTTGTTCAACAAAGGGCAAAGTAAAATAGAAAGTCGAACCTTTACCCGGTTTTGAGTCAACCCATATCTCACCTCCAAGCAACTCAACAATCCGTTTTGAAATAGCAAGTCCAAGCCCCGTACCTCCAAACTTACGTGAAGTAGTTTCGTCAACCTGTCTGAACCGCTCAAATACGGTATTATGCATATCCTTTGGAATTCCAATTCCCGTATCAGAAACATAAAACTTCACCTTACTCTCCTTACCTTTACCTTCCGTTTTATAACCCACTTCCACTGTTCCTTTTTCAGTAAATTTCAATGCATTGCCAATCAGGTTAGTTAAAACCTGCCTAATTCTTAACGGGTCGGAATCAATCTCGAAATTATCGCTGTCTAACGGTAAAACTAGTTTCAATTTAACCTTTTCATTAGTGTTCGACTCATCAAATGATTCAAACAATTCCTTTATCAAAGAATTAATATTGAACTCCGACTTACTTATAGTAAGCTGTCCCGCTTCAATCTTGGAGATATCAATAATATCATCAATGAGACTTAAAAGTGTATTACTGCTTTTTATAATATGGTGCAGGTATTCTGTTTTCTTATCTTCTTCTATTCCACTATCAGTCAGCAAATTAGAAAACCCGATTATAGAGTTCATAGGGGTTCTGATCTCGTGGGACATATTTGCCAGAAAGGCGGTTTTCAATCTATCGGACTGCTCCGCAATAGCTTTTGCTTCTTCTAACTTTTTTATAAATGTATTACGCTCGGTAATATCATTTATAACCACAACAATGGCAACAGGCTTACCTGAAGAGTCCTTAATTACACTGCTTGATGTTTCGGCATAAAATGTGGAACCGTCTGCCCTGTAAAGTTTATATTGATTATTTCTTGAATAGCCTTCAATAAAAGCCTCCTTAAGTTTTTCGGAAGCTGCTTTTT